>JAYUYF010000138.1:0-1977 GCA_043752605.1 Roseiflexaceae bacterium | reverse complement strand
GCCGCGAAGAAGAACTCGTGGTTGGTGATGTCATCTTCCGCAGTGAACTCAAGCCGGGTGTGCCGATCTTTGGCTGCGAACTGGGCGGGCCTGAAGTTGGGCGCGGCTGTGGTGGCCAGGGTATCTCGTCGGGCTTCAAAACGCTCGAAAACCTGGGTATGAGCAAGTGGAGCCTCGATTATGTCGTGATGGACTTCCTCGGCGATGTGGTCTGCGGTGGCTTTGCGACGCCGCTGGCGCGTTCGCTGGCAGAAGAAGTGATCATCGTCGTCGGTCACGACCGGCAGTCGCTCTATGCCGCAAATAATATCGCCAAGGCCGCGCAATATTTTCGCACCATGGGCGGTCGCACCTCGATCCTCGGCCTGGTGGTCAACCGTGATGATGGCAGCGATACGGCCGATATCTACGCCCGCGCGGTCGGCCTGCCGATCCTGGCACGGCTGCCGCTCAGCCGCAAGGTGCGCGAGCTGGCCGATGCCTGCAAGCTGGCACTCGAAGATGAGCAGTTCAACACGCTGTTTGGCGATCTGGCTGGCAAGATCCACCGCCGCGAATTCAAGGCCTGCGATACCTACACACCGCTCGAGTACAAGGAATTCTTGCGTGTGTTTGGTGCCGAAGAGCCCGATGGCGTGCCGATACCCGCGAGCAGCGAGGATCTGTTTGGCAGCAAGAAGGCCACCAGCGTGCAGACAATCGCGCTCACGCCGATTATTGCGCAGGTGCAGCTCAAGGATCCAACCCAGCGCCGCGTCCAGTCGATGATCGAGGCGATCGGCATGCACGTGACCGACCTGGATCAGAGCGAGCGCGAGGGCATCACCGTCACGTCGGGCGCGATCGAGATCCGGCTCGGTGAAGCCGAGGACCTCGATAGCAAAGTCGCATTTCTCTCGGCGCTGCGTCGATCGGGCCAGACCTTTAGCTACGTCGATCTCCGCTTCGCCGATGCGCCGGCCTACCGATAGAGAGGAGACACCGATGAGCGATGTCGATCTCGGCTACCTGCATACGCTGCTTGTTGAGCGGCTCAAGGTCAGGCGCCCACCCGTGGCGATCACGTTCTGCACGGATGGCCCACCACCGGGCTACGAATCGACGAATGTGATGGCGTGCGCGATCATCCGCGAGGCCGAGGGCGGGCGGCGCGTCTATGTCGACCGGCAGCACCACGATTGCTGGGTCGGGCAGTACCATCTGGGCTGGCTGCCCGATGCCGCGCCGCTAATCACCGAGGGCGAATATCTGACGATGGCGCAGGGGTTCTTTACCCCCGAAGCCGCGCGCCGTAACAAAGCGCAGAGCAGCTCGCTCCCTGCTGGCACGATCGAAGCGCTGGCTGCCGCACCGCTCAACGATGTGCCCACCGGCGTGCCGGTCGATCTGATCGTGCTGGTGACCGACCCGATGCACGCGATGCAGATCGCGGGCGCGGCATCGGTACGCGAGGGCACCTTCCCGATCGGCGAGATCGGGCCTTCTGCCTGCGCATCGATCTTCGCCACACCATGGCTGACGCGCAACAGCGTGTTTGCCACCGGTGATGGTGGCGGGCGGATGCATAACCGGGTGGCACAGGGTGAGATGTTTGTCGCTGTGCCGCGCGAGCACTTCCGTTATATCGTCGAACTGATCGAGAATTTCTCGATCAACCCGGTCGCGATGCGCGCGCTGATCATGCCCTCGCACGCACCCGATCGGCACGCCGCATCTGATACCGCTCGTTGACCCGGAGTTCTGGTTTTTTTACACAAGGAGAGACACGATGGACTTCATACCCGTACTGTTGCAGGCCGCTACCGACCCGATCCCGCCCTCAGGGTTTGTGCTCTGCTTTGGGCCGCTGGCACTGGTAATCGTTGGCTTTATTGTTGCCGCGCGCTTTACCAATCTGAACGCGACCTCGACCTACCAGCGCCTGCCACTGGGCGACGAGCCACCGGCGGATCATCACTGAGCCCCCACCCCTGACCG
>JAYUYF010000137.1:0-1979 GCA_043752605.1 Roseiflexaceae bacterium | reverse complement strand
GCGAACCAGGCGCGCGCGCGCGCCCAGGTTTCGGTCCACGCCACGCGCTGTGCGCCGTCGGTATCACCGGTGAGTTCACGTAATTCCTTCAGTTCCGCGACCGTACGCGTCGGATCCAACGTCATGCGATGATCCTTTCTATCAAAATCCGCGGCGGGCGGCGGGCATGTAAGGACGCAGCATGCTGCGTCCCTACCGCCCAAACGCGCGCCGATGCACAAATTGCCCCGCACCCGCTTCGCCAAGCCATTCGCCATCACGCACCAGCGTGCGCCCGCGTGAGAGCACCGTGCGTGGCGCACCCGTCACCTGCCAGCCCTCGTACAGCGTATAATCGGTGCGCTGATGGTTGCCCGCCGCGCTAATTGTGCGTGTCGCGTGCGGATCCCAGATCACCAGATCGGCATCGGCACCCGGTGCCACCGTACCCTTCTGTGGGTAACAGCCAAACAGTTTGGCCGGGTTGGTGCAGCACAGTTCGACCCAGCGGTTGAGCGAGATACGCCCCGTGCCCACACCGTAGGTGTACATGATCTGCATGCGCTCCTCAATGCCGGGGCAACCGTTCGGGATCGCCGCAAAATTGGCGCGGCCGAGCTCTTTTCCGGGTGTGCGGCCCTCGACACCACCGTCGAACCAGAACGGGCAATGGTCGGTGCTCACCACCGCCAAAGACCCATCCGCCACACCACCCCACAGCGCGATCTGATCCGACGCCTCGCGGAATGGTGGCGAGCAGACCCATTTTGCGCCCTCATAATCGGGCCGGTCGAGATCGTCCTTCGTAAAGAAAAAGTATTGCGTACAGGTTTCGGCAAAAATCTTTTTGTTGCCGCGCGCGTGTGCGCCGCGGATCGCATCAAGCGCACCGGCATTGGTGAGATGTACCACGTACAACGGCGCACCGCTGACTTCAGCTAGCCGCACCGCGCGGCTGGTGGCCTCGGCTTCGAGCTCGGCCGGCCGCGTCAGCGCGTGGTACTTTGGCGAAAGATTACCCGCCGCCACCGCATCCTTCACCAGCAAATCGATCGCGTCACCATTTTCGGCGTGTACCATCACCAGCAGGTCGTGCGCCGCCGCCTGCCGCATCGCTTTAAACAACGTCGTATCATCGACCTGGAGCACGCCTTTGTACGCCATAAACAACTTCATACTCGGCACGCCCGCCGCCAGGCAACTCGGCATCTCATCGAGCACGCTATCGGGCAAATCGGTGATCGCCAGGTGGAAACCATAGTCGATCGCGGCCTTGCCCGCCGCTTTGGCGTGCCAGATGTCGAGCGTCTGCGCGAGCGTCGCGCCCTTGGGCTGGATCGCAAAATCGATATGCATCGTCGTGCCGCCAAACGCCGCCGCACGGTGCCCGGTAAAGAAATCGTCCGACGAGGTCGTGCCGCCAAACGGCATATCCAGATGGGTATGCACATCGATACCGCCCGGAATGACATATGACCCGCGCGCGTCGATCGTTTCGTCACCGCTCAACTCACCGCCAAGCGCAATGATTTTACCATCCTTGATCAGCACATCGGCGGCAAACGTATCGCTCGCCGTCACGACCGTCCCACCCTTAATCACAGTTGTCATATGTACTCCTCAATATCGGTTCTTAGAAGGCTCGCGCCACACCTCCCCTCACCCCCAACCCCTATCCCAGAACGGGAGCGCCGAGCGCAACAACGAGCAGGTCGAGCAATGTGAGAGTCGCGCAAGATCTTTGTGTCCTTCGTGTCTTTGTGGTGAACACCCTACGCCACCTGCGACACGATCTGCTTGTACTCATCCAGGCACCGCTCTTCTTCACCGTTCATCAAGTAAATGTTGAACTGATCAACACCCACCGCGCGCAGTTCTTGCAACCGCGCGATATGCGTTTCGGGCGGGCCAATAATACAGAACCGATCCACAACCTCGTCCGTCACAAAGTTGGCATTGCTGCTGCCCACTTCGGCGTGATGCTGGTAATCGTAGCCCTC
>JAYUYF010000136.1:0-1983 GCA_043752605.1 Roseiflexaceae bacterium | reverse complement strand
GACTGCTGCGTGATCTCCTGAACTGGTCACACGAGCAGCGCTTCGTTCAGCAGCGCTGGGCACGAGAATACTATATCGGCGGATTTGCATCCACATTGCACACACAGAAAGAGGCTGCATCATGACACTGATCGCGATTCACCTGCTCCAGAACCACGCACCATCGAATCTCAACCGCGACGATAATGGTGATCCGAAGGATGCCTTCTTTGGCGGGGTACGCCGCGCGCGCATCTCCAGCCAGGCGCTCAAGCGCAGTATTCGCACAGATACGGCCGAATTTCAAGCGATCGTCAACAATCCGGCGCTGCTCGGCGAGCGCACCAAGCTGCTGCCCGAACTCATCCGCACCGAACTGGAGCGCCTGGAGGCATCCGATGAGGAGCGCGCGGCAATTCTCACGCACGCGGTCAAATTTGGTAAAGGTGATACCAAAGCGCCAGCCGTAGCTCCTTCGGACGACTCCAACACGCCGGTCGGCAGTGACGGCCCGCCAAGTAAATCAAAGGCAAAAGGCAAGCCCGGCAAGAGCGATGCACCGACAGCAGACGCGCGATTGAAAACCGCGCAGCTGATGTTCCTCACACACCGCGAGGTCGAAACGCTGACAGGAAAATTGCTCAAACACTGCCAAGAAATTGGTCTTGCTGCCTTTGCTGCGCTGGAGACGGAAAAGGATCTTGTCAACAAGCTGTTCAAGCAGCAGATCGAGCCGCACGCCGTCGATATCGCCATGTTCGGCCGGATGACAACGTCGAGCCCGTTCAAAGATATCGATGCGGCGGTGCAGGTGGCGCACGCGCTCTCCACCCACCGGGTTGAGCAAGAGTTTGACTATTTCACGGCAGTCGATGATATTTCTGGCGAGACCGGCGCGGGCATGATCGGGGATGTCGCATTCAATAGCGCGACGTATTACAAATACATCAACATCCACTGGGAAGGTCTGCTCGCCAATCTGGGTGGCGATCACGCCATCGCGGCGACTGCGGTAAAGGCCCTGCTGCGTGCGGCGATGACCGCCATCCCCAGCGGCAAGCAAAATACCTTTGCCGCGCACAACCTGCCTGACTTTGCGCTGGTCGAGGTGCTCGCGCGCAATGTGCCAGTGAGCTATGCCAACGCCTTTCTCAAGCCGGTGCGCGCAAGCGATAACCGCTCGCTGATGGACGAATCGATCGCGCGCTTTGCCGAATACGCGGCACCCGTGCCGACACGTTTTGGCCTGCCGGTCGAGCGCGCCGTATTTTATCAGCAAACCGAGCCCGCGCTCGGGGAGATCTGTGCATCGCTCGATGAGCTAACAACCTGGGTCAACGCACGTATTCCGGAGCGATCAGCATGAACACACTATTGCTCTGGCTTGAAGGCCCGCTGCAATCCTGGGGGCTCCGCGCCCGCTGGGAGGAACGCGATACGGCGTTCGAGCCAACAAAATCCGGCGTTGTCGGCCTGCTCGGCTGTGCGCTGGGGCTGCGGCGCGATAGCGATCGGCTGCGGCTGATCGCCGAAGCTGTCACGATGGGGGTGCGCGTCGATCGGCCCGGCACACTGCTCGTCGATTATCATACAACAGGCGGTGGCTTCCCTGGTGGCAAATCGCTCACCAGCGGCACCCGCTATGCTGATGAACCATATGTAGGTGGCGTGCTTTCCACGGAAAAACCGAACAAAGATGGTCGATATCAGGTGAAAATCACCGAGACATCGAAAACACCAGAGACCGATGTCTCCAAACGCGTCTATCTGATGGACGCGGCGTTTCTGGTCGCGGTGCGCGGGGATGATGCCACGATCGCCGAACTTGCGCACGCGCTGCAGCATCCGGTCTGGCCCGTGTTTCTCGGGCGGAAGGCGTGTGTGCCAACCGCCCCTGTGTTTGCGGGTGTGGGGGACTATGTCGATCTGCGCGCCGCGCTTGAAGCATGGCCGCGCACCGATCGCACCGTCGTGCCGCATCGCCTGCTGATCGAGGTGCCGATT
>JAYUYF010000135.1:0-1985 GCA_043752605.1 Roseiflexaceae bacterium | reverse complement strand
GAGGCACAGTGATGTGCCGGTGAGCAGATGATGAGGGAAGACTTATGGGCAAGCAATCACGCGCCAAGCGCGAGCGCCGCGAGGGTGTGGCATTTGTGGCGAGCCTGACCAACTGTGAGGGTAGCTGGCTCGAACGTGCCCCTGACGCCGAGGAGCTGACGCGCATCGAGGGTGCCGACAAGATGCTGCGCGGCTTTCGCACCCAGGCACAGGAGCTTGGCCGCGACCGCGATACCTTCAATGGCTTTAGTCTCGAGGTCTACCGCGAGGAGCGCTGGGCACCGCTGTATTTTGCCGACTGGCTGATCGAGGATATCATCGAGGCGATCGGCGAGCCGCCGGTGGTAACCGATCCCGATGACACCAGCTTTAGCGATTATCTGCTGCGCGGTCTGGGTGTGGTAGTGCATGCGCGCGTCCGCCGTGCGATGGCCGAGCAATCGCGCCGCTTCCTGCCGCACTATGTGGGCGAGGGCCGCACAAAAGAGGCGCTGGTGGTGGCGCACAACGCCTACATGACCGTCATGAGTGAGGCCGCCACACCGCTGCTGATACAATCGCTGGTGGGCGGCCTGGCGCGCTACTACGATGAGCACGAGCCGGAAGAGGTGGAGTAGGGCGTGACACGGTGACCGGGTGACACGGTGACCAGGTGAGGACGTAGAGTATCATCACCCGATCACCCGATCACCCGATCACCCGATCACCCGATCACCCGATCACCCGATCACCCGATCACCCGATCACCCCTGCCGCCTCGATGCGCTGGAAGCTGAACAGCAGCGCGCGTGGCACGTGGAAGAAGCCCTTATAATTGCCACCCTTGGCCGTCAGCGCCAGCTCGCCGCGCCGATCGCAGTAGCCAAACCACTCACCGTGCTGCCGATCGACAAATGTCTTGTAGCTGTAGGTGTCGACCTTATCGAGCCACTCGGCCCAGCGCTGCTCACCCGTGAGTGTGTGCGCCAGCACCAGCGCGTAGATCGCTTCGGTGTGCGGCCACCAGAGTTTCATGTTCGCTTCGAGCTGGAGCGTCGGTTTGCCAGCGGTATCCATGAAGTAGTACAAGCCACCATACTGCTGATCCCAACCGTACGTGAGCGATCCCTCAAGCACATCGAGCGCGAGTCTATGGTGCTGCGGGCTGGGGATGAATTCGCACATGTGCAACAGAAACCATGCGACCTCGATTGCGTGGCCGGGGTTGAAGATCCGTCCCTCGGGCCATGCGCGCAGGTCACGCCCGTCGAGCGCCACATTCTCGATCAGGATTCGGCGCTCGACATCGTAGTGTTTGACCACGCCGTCCATCGCGGCGCGCATCACGTCGATGTAGCGCGGGTCGTCATCCACTTTTGCGATCTCGATCGCCATACTCGCCAGTACCATGACGTTGGCCAGGTTGCTCACCGGCGGGTTGCCCGCCATCGGCGGCCGGTCCATCAGCTGCGGATCGCTGATCCAGGCATCGATCTGCCAGAAGAGTTCCTTCGCTTCATCGATGTACTGCTGCTCGCCGGTGGCCTTGCCATATTCGAGTAGCCCCATCATAAAAAAGACGGCGGCGTACGGTTTGCGCTGGTAAAAGAACGGCTCGCCCTCGCGCGTGAGGCTGAAGAGCACGCGCCCCTGCGCATCACGCCCGTGTTTGCGCATGAAATCGCAGATCAGTTTTGCTGCGTCGAGATACTCGTCGCGGCGCTCGACCTCGTTGTACAGCCGTGAGAATGTCCACACTGCGCGGCCCTGCAACCACATGTACTTTTTAGTATCATAGATTGTCCCGTCGCGATCGAGACAGGTAAAATAGCCGCCGTGCTCGTGATCGAGCGCATGGCGGAGCCAGAACGGTGTGACCGATTCGAGCAGATCGGCTTTGTAGCGGTCGGCATATGGTTTCAGGTTCATGCGTTCCTCTTTTGCGGCGGGTCGATGCCCTGCCCGTAGATCCGATTTGGCGTGAGTTGTGTCAGAACGCGCGCGGC
>JAYUYF010000134.1:0-1986 GCA_043752605.1 Roseiflexaceae bacterium | reverse complement strand
CCAAAGGGAGGCCAGCGACGTGGCGAACTGTTTCGCTATGAGGCGCTTGCCGCTGGCCAGATGTTCGCGGGTGCGCTTCTGGTCGATACCGAGGCTGACGCAGTACTGGTGCGCGAACTGTTTGCCGATACACAACTATCACTGGGTCGCTCGCGGTCTGCCGGGTATGGTGCGGCGCGTATTGCGCTTGGCGACAACGACACCGGCTGGAGCGAGCACGAAGCGGTTTGTAATGTAGTAGACAGAGGCCAGATAATTCGCCTGGTTTTCTTGAGCGATGCGCTGCTCGAAACACTTGAAGGCACACCTGTGGTTTCACTCGATAGTGCAACGCTCGCGACACTGTTGGGTGTCAAACAACTCGTCGTGGATACGACGCGCAGTTTTGTCGAAACGACCGTTATCGGTGGTTTTAATCGTACCTGGCAACTACCATTGTCGCAGGTGCCAGCCATCGCGGCGGGCAGTATCGTCACCCTCACCATTCCCAGTGGGCTCGACGCGGCACGCGTCGCGCAGTTGCACAGGTATGGTCTCGGCGAGCGACGGAACGAAGGGTATGGCCGCGTCGCATTGCTGCGCGAACCAGATGAACTTGTATTCGAGACATTTCCAGCAAATCCCGCACGGAATGCGGTGCCGGTTTTTAACGGACTGGCGCACGATATGGCCATGCGATTTGTGCAACGGCGTGCCACTGTGGTGATCGATACCAGGATCGCTGCCTATGCGCGTAATTCGGGAATTAGCCCGAACGCCACGATCAGCGCTGCACAGCTTGGTGGCCTCAGCGCGCTCGCACGCCAGGCACAGCTTGATCCGGCGGGAATACGCGATCTCACACAACACCTCGGCAACCTCCCCCGCCGTGCGCACGATCAGTTTGAACATGCACGGATGCGCAACGAACAGCAGAGTTTGTTCGACTGGCTTAATGAATTGCTCAAGACCCCCGGTCTGGTGTGGGATCGATTGCAGTACGACAATCATGCGCAGCGTATTCAACTCGCCAACAGCACCTACAACCCACGCGAATACGCGGTACTCACCAACACTACCGCATTGCGCCTGATCGTCGCGGTGCTCGCCGAGGCCCGCAGTGCAAGCAAGCTAACTCAGCAGGAGAACCAGTCATGAGCGAACGACACTGGATCAACGGTCGCCGGATTGTCGAGCGCATCGTCGTCCGCGCCGATCTGGTGCTCGATAGCCCGGCGCACTTTGGTACCGGCGAGCGCGGCGACCTGACCGACATGGATCTCGCGCGCGATGCCCTCACGGGCGCACCGCTGCTGCCCGGTACCAGCATCGCCGGTGCCCTGCGCGCCGCACTGCACCAGCGCGAACACGGCTACCGCACCGCCGAACAACGTGGTAGCGCGACCGTCGCGAAACAGCTCTTTGGTGGCAGCAAGGTCGACCACGAGGGCGACCAGAGCCCGCTGATCGTCGACGACGCGATCGCCAGCAGCGCCGCAACGCTAGTACGTGATGGCGTGATGCTCAACGCAAAGACGCGCACCGCCGCGGAGAAGGCCAAGTACGATATCGAACTTATTCCAGCTGGCACGACGTTCCCGTTGCGCTTCGAACTGTTGCTGAGCGCGGATCACAACCGCGACATGATGCTCAGCGCGCTCTTCACAACGTTGTCGCTGCTGGGCGATGGCGCGATCGCGCTGGGTGCGAAGAAGACGCGTGGTCTCGGCAGCTGCCACATGGCCAGTTGGCGCGTGCTGCGCTACAACCTGCGCGATGCCGCAGAGCTGGTGCGCTACCTCCGCGCGCGCGATGCCGATGAACTCGCAGCTCCCACCACCGATCTGGCATCGGCACTCGGAACGCCGACGGCGATCCCCGACCAGCGCCGAACCGTGGTGCTCAGCTTCGATGCCGTGATCGATGGCACCATGCTGGTGCGTGGCCCGCTGGGTGCTGGCGCGCTCGCCGATGCGGCGCAACTCACTGAGGGCGACCGCGTGGTCA
>JAYUYF010000133.1:0-5198 GCA_043752605.1 Roseiflexaceae bacterium | reverse complement strand
TTGCAAGACCTGTATAAGTGCTTCGGCCCTACACATTACACATTACGGGATGACGGCCCTACATATTACGGGATGACGGGCGACAATGCGGTGGCAATACGCACGGCGGCACCGGGATCAGCGAGAAGTGCTGATCCAATTTGCACCGCAGATGCACCCGCAGCGAGCAAGGAGCGGGCATCTGCGGTGGTTGCAATGCCACCAGCGGCGATCAGTGGTGCGTCGAGCGCTGGTGCGAGGATACTGACAGCGGCGTAGAGAGTGGCAAACGTCGCCGGGCCCATGAGCACACCAGTGGCACCAGGCAATGCAGCGGGTGCATGGACGACAAGTGTGATCGCATCGGCACCAGCGGCAAGCAACGCGCGCGCAGTATCTGGCGTGGCACACGCGGCGGGCACACGCACCAATAGTGGCAAAAGGGTCACCGCGCGCACGGCGGCAACGATGCGCGCGGCCGTGGCGATATCGGCGAAACCAAGCTCGAGGCCAGCGATACCAGGCAGCCCTTCGATGGCAGTCGCGACGGCAGTGTGGTCGGCAACGATGCTCAGCAGCAGCGGGGTCTCGCTGGCTGCCCACGCCGCCGCATACTGTTCGCGCGTGCGGCGCAGGCTGCGCACCCGCCACGGAACGGGCCAGACGAGCCCGGCGGCTGTCTCAGCCGGGTGCGGTATGGCGGCCCGGCTACTCTGGAGCGCAATATCAGCGGTGACGATCGCGCCTACGCCGGCGTGGCGTTGCAGGCCACGCGTATCGGCATAGCCAGCACACCCGGCGGCGATCAGCACGGGATTGGCAAGCGCAAGACCATAGGCATTGTGTGGTGCGAGTTCGACCATCGAGACCTCACAAAAGAACCGCAAACAGAGAGCCGTTGCATCAGCGTGATGTACGCATTTTTACCATACCATTTATCACGTGAGCAGAGGAGATACGAGCGATAATTGACGGCGCGGGTCAGACACGAATATGGTATGCTGTAGAGTAATTAATCTCGTACACTATGCAGGAGTCTGCCAATGACGGCCCGATCTGGACCAAAGTTTACTGGCGTCGAAACGATTATCGATGTCCACGGACGTTTTCGCTATCGCGTACCATCAGATTGGCACCGCTTCGAAGTCGAGGGGCAAACCGACAGTTTGCTGTTCTCGCCGCACGCGGTGGATACTAGCACATATATTGCAAGCTGGGTTACCAAACTTGAGTTTCAGGCCGGTGCGGATGACCTGGAGTTGCTGGCGAGTGCGCTCAATGAAGGGTTGGGGCAACTGCCGGAGCTGACGATTGAGGCCGAAGCAAACGACTGCTATCAGAATTTGATCAAACTTGATCGAACATTTACGTTTCGCGAAAATGGTGAACTACGCCGCCGCCACGCGTGGTACATCTACGTAGCAGACTGGCAGATCGTCCTGGTATATCAGGGCAGCTCACCCGAGGAGTACGATTACTGGCTACCCATGGGAAACACCCCCTTCATGCATTTCAATCTTGCGGATGTGCTCTGGTTTGCGAGTGACCGTGATCTGTTTAAACCGGGCGATCAACCCGCGCCAAAAGCACTACGCGGCACACGCGCACCGGAGGCGTGATCTGGGGGCAGTAGCAGCAGAGCCGGCTCTGCTGCTACACCGCACACGTACGCAATCGGCACCACACGGCCGAGGCGCGGATTCGACTCTACGGGTTGCCACGCGCCGCCACTTTCGTCATGAAAGCGCAATCGTATGTTTGTTGCACAACATCGACGTTCGATCGCACTGCTCGTCACTACCGGCCTACTGGTGGTGCTACTGGCTGCGTTTTTTGCGTCACGCACGCCACGCTTCAGCGATTTTCCCGAGGCGCTGCGCTACGCTATCGAGCAGCGTGGCGTGGCGGTGGAGCAGGTATGGCTGAGTCGCGGCTTTGCCGACACACTGACAGACGAGGTTTTCTCGGCCAATCTCGAGGTACAGACGATTGATGGCGATGTGTTACCAGGCCGGATCGAATGCAAACTTAGACGCATCAACTGCCGCTTCACCGTCGTGCGCGCAGGCATCTACCGCGTACCGTTGCCCGATCTCGTCGTCGCACGCCCGATCGGTTGGCTAGAATGGCTCGAACGACAGGTGGCAGAGCTACAGCCATAGCCAGAGACGGAGGTCACCATGAGCTTGCCGCGTCGCTGGCGTCCGTTGCTCGTACTCGTTCTTAGTGTACCGTTGGCCTGCACGATCGTGCTTGGCATCACAGTGGCGCTACGTCCGCCTCCGATCACATCGCACGGCGATGCGATCCGCTACATGTTGCGTCAGCGCAATGTCTCATATGAATGGGTAAGAGCCTCGCTGCCGTGGCCCGAATCGATGAACTATTTTGCATATGGCAGCTCGGTGTATCCGTTTAATTTGCTTGTCCGCGCGCGGTTAGCCGATGGCACCGATGTGCTTGGGCGCGTCGAGTGCCGCGATGATCAGCGTGATTGCTGGCTGACGCTGGTGGGCGCGGGGATCGATGGTGAGCGGTTGCGCGATGTCGACCAGACGGCTCCGCCCGATTGGTTGCGCCAGCTGCGCAAGTATCTGCCGTGGTTGCCGATTTAAATTGAGCATTGATGGAGTCGGGAGCAGAGACAATGACACCGAGCTGGAAACAACGAATGGACGCGCTGCAGATCAGCAGCCTGGCTGATATCTTTGCGACGCCAAAGCCGGTAATTGGCATGGTGCATTGCTGGCCGATGCCCGGCGCGCCCGGCTATACTGGCTACGGCATCAACACGGTGATCGACCACGCGCTACGCGATGCCGAGGCGCTGATGGCGGGCGGCGTCGATGGCATCATCGTCGAAAACATGTGGGATATCCCGTTCCGCGCCGGTGCAGACATCCCCGCCGAGAGCATCGCATCGCACGCGGTGGTGGCGGCGGCGGTGCGCCGCAGCATCGATGTGCCACTGGGCATCAATCTGGTACACAACGGCGGCACGGCGTTGCTGGCGATCGCGCTGGCGGCTGAAGCGCAGTTTATTCGCGTCTGTATGTTTACTGGCGCGGGCGTGTGGGATGCCGGTTCGTGGGACGAGGGCTGCGCGGCAGAGCTGATGCGCCGCCGTAAGGATCTCCACGCTGAGCATATCAAGCTGATCGCCGATGTCGATAAAAAACATTCGGTACGCTTTCCCGGCATCGATCTGGCGACGCATATCGAGTGGACGCGCTTCTTTGGCGCAGATGCCTTGATCGTCTCGGGCCGCATGACGGGCGACGCGCCTGATCTCGGTAAGGTGCGCGAGGCGAAGGCCATGACGGGCGATCGGCCGCTGCTGATCGGCAGTGGTGCGGATGCGCGCAACATCGCGGCGTTCATGGAGATCATCGACGGTGTGATTGTTGGTTCCAGCATCAAAGAAGGTGGTATCAACGAGAACCCGGTGGACACGGAGCGTGTGCGCGCGTTTGTGGCGGCGGCGCGGGGGAATATGTAGGGCCGCGCGGGACGGGATCCAACGGACGCAGCGCGCTGCGTCCCTACGGGTCTTGCAATGTGATTGTTTGGAGGGTTTCGCCCGCGCTGGTGTACGCCTGCACCGGGAACCCGGCGCGCTTGATGAGTCGCTGCACTGCACTATTGCCCGCAAACGAGCGCGCACGCAGTTGCTGGATACCACGCGTGAGCGCGACCTGGATGAGCAGATCGAGCAACGCACGCCCGAGGCCGCAGCGTTGCTCGTCATCGCGTACCACGATCGCGAGCTCGGCGGCCGTGGGCGCGGCCGGATCTACCGCAAAATTCGCAACCCCCAGCGCGCGCTCGACACCCGCCTCACGGCAGACGGCCACCAGCATGGCGTGTTGCGCCGGGTTGTACACGGCATATCGCCGGGCAATCGTGCGCGCGGTGGCGGCATCGGGCATCGGCCGCGAGACAAAAAAACGTAATCGGCGTGTCTCGGGTGACAACCATCGGTAAAATTCGATCAACAGCTCGTCGTCGTCGGGCATGATGTGCCGCACAGTGACTTCACGGCCGTCTGGCAACATGATCTGCGCCCGAGCAGTGTTGACGCGCTGCGTCACGAGGTACGGATCGCAAACGGGACGACGCGCTCGCTGCCAGTGGTACGCCCGCGTACGACCATTTGATACGCGCCCGGAGCCAGATCGAGCGGGGCCTGCCACGACCAATCTGCCCGGCCGGCGGCGATCACATACCGCTCCACCGTCACCGGCAATGCGCGCTTATCGGGCGTGTTGATCCAGAACACCAGGTTTTCCACTTCGGCAAAGCCCGTGGCGTAGAAAATAAACAGCGCGCCGGGCCGGTCTTCGCGCGGGGTGACACCCACCGGCTGCGCCGCCGATGCCAGAATGCGGAACACAATCGCGCGTTCGGTGCCGCTTGTGTCGCCACGCGCGATCATCGTCCAGCTGCCCGCTGCCGCATCGACAGCCGAGAGCCACGCCCAATCGACGCGATCGGTATCTGATCGGCTGGAGACAACCTCGATCTTGCCCGCACGCCCGGCCGGGTCGGTGAGGAAGAAGCTGATGGTTTCGAACGGTGCAAAGCCAAGCGCCGAAAAGACAAAACGCGTGCCAGCCGCGCCCTCGGTGGGCTGGACTGTCGCGCCGGGCGCGACCGGCGGTGGCGTGCTGATCATCACCGGCAGCACGACCTGATTGCCCGTCGAGACGCCGCGCACAACCATCGTCCAGGTGCCGGTTGCAGCATTGGCGGGCGCGGTCCAGTTCCAATCGGCGAGCCCGGCCGCCGATGCGCGCCGCTGGCCGCTCAGATCGGGCGCAAATGGCACAATCACGCCGTCCGGCCGGTTTAGCCAGAAGCCGAGCCGCTCGCGTGCGCCAAAACCGCTGGCGAAAAACTGAAAGCGCGTGCCCGGTGGGCCAGCGGTGGGCGTGACGGGCTGGGGCGGCTGCGGCGTGGTCTGCTGCGCGTGGGCCGGGCCTACCGCTACAAGTATCGCAAGCATCGTGAATATCGCAACAATCGAGTGCATTGTATCTCCTCGGGTGTATTGCTAGACGCATTCAATGTACTTCCTTGCATGATACGCACAATGTGGCGGAATGGGTGCAGGGAAGAGGCGGCGGGCGGCGGCGTAGGGCCGAAGCATTCCCGGCGGCGGGCGGCGGCGTAGGGCCGAAGCATTCCCGGCGGCTTGACAGCCGCCGGGAATGCTTCGG
>JAYUYF010000132.1:0-12064 GCA_043752605.1 Roseiflexaceae bacterium | reverse complement strand
CCCGCCGCGCGCCCCGCCCCCGCGCCCGCCCCGCGCCGTCGTGGCCCCCTCTCCGGGTCGGAGAGGGGGTTGGGGGTGAGGTCGCCCCCGCCGCCGCTCCAGGAGCACCACGCGCCCTACCCCACCGCGATCAACGACACCGGCAGCGGCCCGAGGCGTTCGCGCTGCAACACGCTGCCGGGGAACAGCTGGCGCATCTCGCGCGCGCTGAGCAACCGGATCGCCGCGACCTCGGCGTGTGCCGCGCGTGGATCGGGCGTGCGCGCGTACCAGCCGAGCGCGAAGCGTTGCAGCAGTAGCACACGGATGCCGAGCGGCAGGAACTGGAAGCCTGGTACCACGAAGTGTGGTTCGAGCGCCACGTAGCGGTCGGGGGTCTGCACAAAGTAACGCCGCCCGACGCGCCGGATCTCGGCCGCCATCTGCTGCTGACGCGCCCAGGTGCCGACGTGCTCGATCACCGAGTTTGAGAAAACCATGTCAAACTCGCGATCGGCGAACTGGGGCATCGCGCAGCCATCCCCCACCAGCGCGGTCGTCCATTCGTTGCTGGTAGCGGCGGCGATCGGGTTGATACACGTGATCTGGAGCTGTGCGCTGGCTTCGATGCCCAGCATCTGCCAGAAGAACGGCGTGCCACCAACATCGAGCAGCCGGATCGGAGTGGGCAGCGTCTGTAGCCGTGCGCGGAACGCTGCAATCCGCTGCTGCCGTAGCCGGGTGATCAGCGAGTCGCTGCGCCGCATATCGACGATCCGGCTGAACAACCGATTGTTCATGGTAGCTGCGGTTCGGTGGCCGCGAGCCGCCGGATGACCACCATCGTGACATCATCAAACAGCGCGCCACCGCCAAATTCGGCGAGCGCATCCGTGATCGCGTGCACGACCGTCTCGGGCCCGGCAGTGCCACAACCATGGACGAGCTCGATCAGCCGTGGTACGCCAAATTGCGCTTCGTCACTATCGATCAGCTCGGTGACGCCATCGGTGTAGCACACCAGTAGATCGCCGTGGTGCAGTGCCACCGTCGCGGCGTGCAGTGTCACATCTTCGAGCACACCGAGCGCGATGCCCGGCGTCTTGAGCTCGATTACCTCGCCCTCGGCGCGGAACAAGAGCGGCGGGTTGTGACCAGCGCAGCAGTAGCGCATCACGCCGCTGAATAAATCGATGATGCCATAAAAGATCGTGACAAACATGCCGGATTCGCTATCGCGGCTGATCCAGTTATTGGCGCGTTCGAGCGCCAGTTCGGGTGGCGAGCCATCGAGCGCGGCGGCGCGCACCAGGCTGCGCGAGAGTGCCATAAACATCGCGGCTGCCACGCCCTTGTCGCTGACATCGGCGATCACAAAGCCGAGCCGCCCCGCATCTGCGCCGGGCAGCGGTGGCAACACCCAGAAATCGTAAAAATCGCCGCCCACAATTCGTGCCGAGCGCCAGTCTGCCGCCAGTTGCCAGCCCGGCGGCGTGGGGATCGAGAGCGGCAACAGCCCGGTCTGGATCTCGCGCGCCACGCGGATCTCCTCTTCGAGCTGGGCGGCTTCGGCGGCCTCTGCGGTGAGTAACACATTTTCAAGCGCACTCGCGACCTGCGTCACCACACCCATCGCGAGCGTCAGGTCGCGTGCATCGGGGGCGCGCAGCGGTGGGTCAAATTCGAGCAGCATCACGCCAATGACCGTCGTGCGGCCACGCATCGGTAGCGCAACCAGCAGGCTCATCGCACCGATCGCGGGGAGCAGCGGCGTACGACTTGACTGCTTGCTGAGATCAAGCACCACTGGCGTCGTGCTGGCCAGCGCCTCCGCGAGTAGCGGCACGGTATCGGGCGGCACGCGGCTGCCGTCCATTCTGGCACGTTCGGCCAGTGTGACACCAAAGATTGTCGTCAGGACAAAGACCTCGCGCTGCGCGTCCCAGCGCAGGATCCGGCAGCGATCACAGCCGAGAAACAGCGTTGCGAGCCGCACACCTGTGTCGGCAACCTCGCGGAAGCTACCGGCGCGATCAATGTTTGCGGCCACCTGAAACAGCAGGTTGAGGGTCCAGGCCTCTTCGCGCTGCGCGGCGAAAGCGCGTGCGCTCTCGATCGCAACCGCCAGCTGGTCTGCCAGCGTCTGCAACACAAACAGGTCGGTCTGCGCAAATGTACCCTGCGCTGTGCTCTGCACATCGAGCACACCAATCAGCTGATCGCCAAAGCGAAACGGCACCGCGATATGCGCAACATCGCCCGGCCGATCGTCCTCGACCTGCGCGATACCCTGACTGGCGGCGCGCTGCACAATGTTGGCGGCGTCGGCCACCACATGGGCGGGCGCGTCATCGGTGGCGGCACCAAGCGTGAGCTGCGCACCATCGACAAGGTACACGCGCACGTGCTGGTATCCGAAGCGCTCGCGCACCAGCTCGACGACCGAAGCCAGCAACTCGTCCGGATCGAGGATCGCGGTGATCCGCTCGCTGACCTCCTGGATCGCCAGTAACTGCACGGCGCGCTGGCGTGCTTCGGTAAAGGTGCGCGCGCGCGTGATCGAGACCGCAGCTTGATCGGCGATCAGCGAGAGCAGCCGCAGGTCATTCGAATCAAATGCTGCCGGCCGGTAGCTCTGGATCGACATGCTGCCGATCACACGCTCGCCGTCGAACAGCGGCACGTAGATCCCCGAACGCGGCGGGTTTTCGCTCTGATAGCGCGGGCGAGCGGGCAGCTGATCCATCTCGCGCATGAAATCTTCGACCAGCAGCGATTGGCCGGTCTGGCGCATCCAGCCGACGATGCCATCGCCCATCGGCAGCTCGACGGTAAGCGGCGACTGGTGCATGCGGTCTTGCACGCGCACCATCAGCGTGTAGGTGTCGCTGCCCGCATCAAACAGCCCAAGATGAAATGAGCCAGTGTCGACGACTTTGCTCGCCTCGCGGTAGATCAGATCGCACAGCATGGCGACATCGAGCTCGGATCGTACTATCGCGCGGCTCGCCTCATTGAGCATCGCTAGCTCGCGCATCGAGGTGCGCTGGCGGCGCAAATTGGCCGTCGCCTGCCGCAGCGAGACGCTGGTGGCGAGCAGCGCGAGCGCGCTGAGACCGATCGAGCCTGGCCCCAGCTGGACGGTGATCTGCGCACCCAGCAGTGCCATGGGCAGCGGTGCCACCTCGGCGGCCGCGATCGGCACGCGCGATGCCTGCCACCAGGTGCTGAGCCCGCTGCGCCCGCCCTGCAAAAATTCGCGCCCGGCGCGCGCCAGTTGCACCACCAGCGGGTAGCCGATCAGTAATCCAAGGAACAGCACCAGCTGCGATGGCTCGCCACCAACCAGCTGCGCCACCAGCAGCGCGGGTAGCAGTACCGCCAGCGCACGGGCACCGCTGCGCAAAAGTGGGCGCGCCACCAGGATATAAAACGTCGGTGGGCGGCGATAGATCAGCGGCAGCAGAATACCGTAGAGCAGCCCGGCGCTGGCCGCCACCAGCGCGCCCGCACGGTAGCCGAGCGCGAGTGCCGCACCCACGACCACAATCCCGGCGAGGCTATGTGGATCGGAGGGTGGCACGCGAAAGCCAACACTCTCGATCGCGACCGCCAGCAGAATAGCGAAGAGAATACCCTGCCAGCCCGTGTCTTGTGGCAGCTGCTGGAGCAACAGCGCCCAGCCGAACGCGCCGACCGCCAGACAGTAGCACATCAGGCGTAGCTGACGCGTCACACGCGCTCCAGACCCGGTGCTCCTGCGGTATCGGCGCGCCCGGGTGTGATCGCAAAGACCTGGGTGAAACCAGTGAGTTCGAAGACCTCGAGCACGTGCGGTCGCAGATTGAACAACCGTAGTGTCCCGCCCTGTGCCAGTAATGCGCGCCGCAAAAGCAGCAGTGCCCGCAACCCGCTGCTACTGAGAAACGTGATGCCACCCAGATCGAGACCAATCCGCTGCGCGCCAGCATCGATCGCTGTCTGCGCCGGTGCGAGCAGTTCGGTGGCGCGGACGGCATCAAAACGGCCATCGAGCAGAAAGATCTGGATCGCACTTGGCGGCGCGCTGATGCGCTTGGTGAGCATCAACAGGTTGCCCTGCGTCTCGTCGAAGCTAAACGTGACACTATCCATGAGACGGCCCATGAGGTAGATCCCAAGACCACCCGGCTGCCGCTCTTCGAGCGAGGCATCGAGATCGGGCGCGGGCACCTGACCTGGATCAAAACGCTGGCCGTGGTCGCGCAGCGTGACAACAAAATCGGCACCATCAACAGCACAGCCGAGCTCGATCGTCCCGTCTGTGCCAGCCGGGTAGCCGTGCTGCACAATGTTGGTGGCCGCCTCATCGACGGCCAGCTGCACCTGCCAGGCCGCGCGCTCATCGAGCCCGGCATTCAACGCCGCAGCACCCACCAGATCGCTGAGCGTGGCGAGCGAATCGAGCACGGCCGGCAGGGTGTGGTGTTCCATCAGAACGAACCGACCGCCTCGGTGGTATCGGGGTAGATTTCGAACAACGAGGTGAAGCCCGTCAGATCAAAGACTTCGCGGATACGGTCGGGCAACGCCGCGATCCGCACATCGCCGCCCTCAAGATCGGTCAGCTTACGGTCGCGCGCTTTCTTGCGCGCCTCGATCAGCACCCGCAATCCCGGGCTGGCCACATACTCAAGACTGCCCAGATCGAGGACAAGCCGATTGCGGCCCGCGTCGAACAGTTCGTCGATCCGCTGCTTCAGCTCTGGCGCGTGCAGCGCATCGAGGCGCCCACTGATACTAAGTAGATCGACGCGGTTCATCCGTTTGTGCGAAATCTCCATGGCCCGGCCTCCTTGCCTGTAGAACGCGTGGAACTGCTTACGCATTATAGCATCAGATTGTATACTCTCCGGTATCATCAGCCCGCGGCCCACCCGTGGGGACGCCGCAGCTCCTCCCCACGTTACGAAAGGATCGCTATGTTCTCGCTCCCACAATCGAGCACTACCGACATGCCACTCACTGATGTACTGGCGCAACTGCGTGCTCACCCGGCCGTCACCGGGCTGATCACCGTCGGCTCAACCGGTCGCGACACGCTGACCGATGCGAGCGATTATGATATCGTCGTCGTACTCGATGCGTTCCCACTTCCCTTACACGTCGGCATCACATACATTGACTACCGGCTCACCGATGTGCTATTTGCCAATCGTAGCCATGTCGCGCAGATCCTCAATGCAACTGCGCCGCTCAATGGTGATGCGTGGGAAGGCCGCGTGGCACGCTGGTTGCTGGCTGGTCAGATTGTCTTCGACCGCCACGGCGAGTTGCACCAGGCGCATGCGAAGATTGCGTCAGGTACCTGGATCGCACCACATGAGACGATTGACTCTTACGGCGCGTGGATCGGCGTCAATTACAATCTCCTGCACACCCGGCGGCTGATGCAATCGGATGATCCGGTGTATCTGGCAGCGGGCGAATTGCGCATCGCACTCTACGGCGTCGGCAGCCTGCTGCTGAGCTATTTTCGCGTACGCGGGATGCTCTGGGAAGGTGACAAAGCGGCGGTACGACACCTGATGACGCACGATCCGGTGTATTTTGCGCGCCTACAACACCTCCTGCGCGAACCCGATCCACAGCAAAAAATGGCGCTGTACGAACATCTTGCAGCGGATACCCTCGCACCGCTCGGCCCACTCTGGCAGGGTGAACCGACGGTATTCTGGGATGATGTTCGCCCGACGACGCACGACCTGATCGCGCAGACGCTGGCGTTCTGGGAAGATCTGGTGCAGGGCGCGCTGGCGCGCTGAAGACCGCCCATACGGGCGGATCGCGCCGCCTTCGAAAGGATATCCTATGTCAACACCACTCCCAACGACCAGCGGACCTGCACAGCGCGCGTTCGAACTCGCAGGCTACACCACGCTCGAACAGTTGACGACGGTGCGCGCCGCAGATCTGCGCAAGCTCCACGGCGTCGGGCCAAAGGTGATCCGTATTTTACGCGAAGCGCTCGCCGCGCATGGTCTGGCGTTTGCGGGCGAGACGTCATAGCGTCGGATCGCGCTTCGCCTCTGCTGCTGGCATAGATTTCGCTCACGCCCGCATAACACCGCACAACCACGTGGGTGTGAGCGAAGGGTTCTGCCCAAATTATGACCAACAAGCCAGCCAATCAGCCCGCGCGCAATCGCGTCGGGTCATCTGCACAATCCGAGACGCCCTCGCCCTCGCTGTTTGATCAGGCGATCGGGCGCAGCCGCTATATCGTGCTGGTTGCGGTCATCGCGGTATTGATCGTCGCGATCTCGCTGTTTTTGATGGGCGCGATCCAGGCGTTTGTCGGCGTCTACCAGGCGTGGGCCGAGGTGGTGCGCGGGCAGTTCAATACGACCGATATGACGGTTGAGTTTCTCGAGCTCGTCAGCGTCATGCTCAAGGCGGTCGTGTTCTACATCATCGGTGTCGGGCTCTACAGTCTGTTTATCGCGCCGCTGAATCTGACGGTCTCGCTGGGTGTCGAGACGCTCAACGATCTGGAGACCAAAGTCGTCAGCGTCGTCATCGTGATCCTGGCGGTGACGTATCTCGAGCATTTTATCCAGTGGCAGGAGCCGCTCGAGACGCTCATGTTTGGCGCATCGCTGGCGCTGGTTGTCGGCTCGCTGGTGCTCTTCCAGCAGTACAATCACCGCGCCAAAGAAGATCAGAAGCGTCATAATCCTGATGAGCAAAAGCGCGCGCAGCGTGATTTGTTCCAGGAGAATCAAGAGATCCAGACAGTCACGCCCGCCGATGTGGATGGCACGGCATCGTGAGTTTGGCCGCGAACCTGTTGTCGGTGATTATCGGTATATCCTTGATCGCGGCGGTCTGCGTCGATATCTTTTTGACCGTGCTCCACCCGGCAATTGAGAGCCCGCTGAGCAACCGGTTGCAACAACTTTTGTGGCAGGGGTTGCGCGGTATCGATCATCTGTTGCCCGCTGGTGCGCGCCGCAGTTGGCTGCTCGAACTTGGCTTACCGCTGATGGTTGCGGGGCTGATTGTGATGTGGCTTTTTGTGCTCGGCGTCGGCTTTGCGTGTCTCTACTATCCGTGGATCGCCGATCCCGCCGCGTTCAACACCAGCAATCCGCCGCAGGGCGCGCTGTTTGATGCACTGTATTTTAGCGGCGTGACGCTCGCGACGCTTGGCTACGGCGATATCCAGCCGCTCATGCCCGCGCTTCGCACGTTGGCGGTGGTCGAAGCCGTGCTCGGCGCGATCACGGTCTCGGCGGGCGTCGCCTATATCCTGGCGGTCTACCCGGCGCTCACGCAGCAACGCACGATCGCGCGCGCGCTCAATGCCGAAGTCGCTGGCCAGACCAGCGCATTGCCGATGCTGCGCCGCTATCTGGCGGCAGATGGCAACTGGCACGCCGACCTGTTTACGCAGCTGCGCCAGCTCGCGATCGCGCTACTGGAGATGTCGGAGAGCCACGAGACGCATTCGGTGCTCTATTATGCACGGCCACGGTATATCCAGCACAGTTTTTTGCGGGTGCTGCTCACCGCGCAGAGTCTTGTCGCTAACCTGCGCTACAGCCTCTCGGTCGAACGCCACCCCGATACGGTCAATCATCCGCACCTGCTGCTGCTTGAACAATCGCTGCATTACACACTGCACCAGCTCGGTGCCTCGATCCATCTCGCCAAAGCCGAACCGCAGGACGATGGTGGCCAGCCTGATCAATTGCTCACCGAGCATCGCCAGCGCTGCCGCGAACTCGACCAGATCGGGCTCGCCAGCGTCTACGCGCACGTTTCAAAAGCTGTTGCGGTGCTCGTGCACACCGATGCCGAAACCGATGATGATCCGGCGATTGACACAGCAATACCGAATGGAATGGTCGGGTCGCTTGCGACTGATACGAGCCCAAATACGCATGACCCGGCGCTCGATGATGCGGCACAATCACCCGAAGCAGCGTACCTGGTATTTCGCCAGCAGACAGACCCGCGTATCGCTGCGTATGCCGCCGCGTGTGGCTACACACTCGCCGATGCACGCGCCGATGTGCAGACAATCTGGTGGACGGGCAGGGCGCACGCCAACATCCCGTAGGGACGCAGCATGCTGCGTCCGCACAAGATCGCATAGACGCCGCCGCGTCCGCACAAGATCGCATAGACGCCGCCGCACACGATGTTGGTTGACAAATACCGTATTTTATGCTAATACTGTCAACAGATAGTAGATGAAAGGCGCGCTCTGGTGATCAGCGAGCGACTCAGACAATTGCGACAGGCGCGCGGGCTGACGCTCGAAGCGCTGGCGCAGCAACTCGGCGCGATCAGCAAGCAGGCGCTCAGCAAATACGAGCAGGGTACGACCACGCCCGCGCCGCAGATGATCGCGCGGCTGGCTGCGGCGCTTGGTGTGCCCGCCACCGAGCTGTTGCGCGTCCCGGAGGCACAGGTCGGCTTTATCGCCTACCGGCGGCGGGCGGCGCTCGGCAAGCGTGCGCAGGAGCAGATCGAAGGGGTGATCGCCGAGCAGATCCAGCATCGTGTCCGTTTGCAGCGCGCCGTGGGTGATCCGGGCGCGCACGATCTGCCGATCCAGCTGCTCCCCGCCGAGACGCCCGCGGCGATCGAGGCCGCCGCCGATGAGATCCGGGCGCGCTGGCGGCTCGGCAGCGCGCCGATCGCCAGCGTCACCGAGACCTTGGAGGCGCACGGTGTACACGTCATCGCCCTCGATGCCGATGCGGCGTTTGATGGCATCGCCGCCGTCGCGCGCGACGCGGAAGACCGTGTGCTGGCCGCCACAGTTGTGAGCCGCCGTGGCGTCCCCGGCGAGCGTCAGCGGCTGAACCTCGCGCACGAGCTCGGCCATCTGGTGCTGCAACCCGCCGAAGATACCGATGCCGAGAGCACCGCGTTTCGCTTTGCGGGCGCGCTGCTGGCCCCGGCCGCAGTAGTGCGCGAGCACGTCGGCGCGCGGCGGATCAGTGTCTCGCTCGATGAGTTGCTGCTGCTCAAGCCGCTGTTTGGGATGAGTGTCCAGGCATTGCTGCGGCGGCTGCGCGATCTCGATATCATCTCGAGTCACGCCTATGAGCACGGCTGCCGTCAGGTCAATCGGCGTGGCTGGCGGCTGCATGAGCCGGGCGAACTGGCGGCCGAGCAACCGGCCTGGCTGCAACGCACGGGGTTGCGCGCGGTCAGCGAGGGGTTGCTGAGCGCCGCCGAGGTCACCCGGCTGGGGGTCGTGGATGTGCCCGCCAGCGCGCCAAGCGCGCGCCGTGCGCTTTTGCGGCTGCCCACCGCTGCTCGCGCGCCACTGCTGGCGCAGCAGGCCGCGCAACAGCAGTCACTGTACGCCGAAGAAGCCGCCGAACGCGCGGTCTGGCAGGTGGATAGCGGTGGCGATGACTGATGCGCCGCAGCCACAGCGTGGCGAGATCTGGCTGGTGAACCTCGACCCGACGCTGGGCGCGGAGATCCGCAAGACCCGCCCGGCCGTTGTCGTCAGCGCCGATGGTCTTGGCTCGCTGCCGGTGCGAATCGTGGCCCCGATCACCGCCTGGCGCAGCCAGTACGCCGAAGATCTCTGGCACTTGCCGCTCCCCGCAGACAAACACACCAACCTTGGCAAGCCCTCGGCCGTCGATCTGCTCCAGATCCGCAGCCTGGATACGCAGCGTTTTGTCCATCGGATCGGCTGCGTCCACGCCGCGCTGCTCGATGAGATCGCGGCCGCGATTGCGCTGGTGGTCGGGTACGAAACCGCAACGTAGGGGCGAAGCATTGTCGAATGGTGGTAGCACGCGATACTGTTTCGCCCCTACTTGCGGTATAATCGCCACGGCACAATGACGTGCCACTCGTCCTCACCGTGCAAAGAAAGCATCATGACGGAAATCTATACCAGCACGACCGTCACACCTGTGCTTGCTGCACGGCTGCGCGCGATGCCCAAGATCGAGTTGCACGTCCACCTTGAGGGTGCCACCGATCCAACGACGGTCTGGGAGATGGCGCATCGCAACGGCGTCACCTTACCCGCCACCACACTTGCCGAGTGGCAATCGTTGTACGCCTTCCGCGATTTCCCACATTTTATTGATATCTACCTGCTGGCGGCGAGTTGTATGCAGACTCCGGCCGATTATGCGTTTATGGTCGAACGCTTTCTCGCGCAGCAGGCGGCGCAACATATTGTCTACAGCGAAGCATTTCTGAGCGCGAGCCTGATGCTCGGCAAGGGCAGCGATGACGAGTTGATCGAGGCGCTGGCGGCGGGTGCGGCCTCGGGCGAGGCGAAGTACGGCAGCCGCGTGCGGTTTATCCCCGATATTGCACGCCAGTTGCCCGAGACACGGCAGCGGGTGCTGGAATTTACGTTGCGCGGCCACGCGCGCGGCCTGTTCCTCGGTTTAGGGCTCGGCGGCATCGAGGATGGCTTCCCGCCCGAGTTGTTCATCGATGTTTACGAGGCCGCGCGCGCAGCCGGGCTGCACGTCGTGGCGCATGCAGGCGAGACAACCGGGCCGGCAACGATCTGGGGTTCGCTGCACGCACTGCGCGCCGAACGCATCGGCCACGGCGTGCGCGCGGTCGATGACCCGGCACTGGTGGCGCATCTGGCCGCTACACAAATCCCACTCGAAATCTCGCCATACAGCAACTACCGGCTGGGTGTGACGCGCGGTGACCAGCCGCACCAGATCCGGGCACTCGTCGATGCCGGGTGCTGTGTCACGCTCGCCAGCGATGATCCGCCGATGTTCTCGACCGATTTGAACGCCGAGTACCAGTTGCTGGCTGCCCAGGGCTTCAGCTGGGACGAGATCTGGCGTATCAATTGCACCGCCGTCGAGGTGGCGTTCTTGCCCGATGATGAACGGGCGGCATTGCGCGCCGAATTTGCGGCGTTTGTGGCGGCGATCCCGTAGGGACGCAGCATGCAGCGTCCGCCGCCGCCCGCCGTTCCCGCCCGCCGCCCCCGCCCGCCGTGTGGTACACTGTGCGCGTGCAACCAGTTGATACTCACTGCTGAGGAAACTATGCGTCAGATATTGCCGATCCTCCTCGTCGCGCTGCTGGCCGGCTGCGGCACCGCTGCCGAAGAGGCTGCCGCGCCCACGCCCACACCACGCCCGGTACAGGCCGCCCTCGAACGCCCGACGTACACCGTCGCGAAGGGGACGGTCGTCGATGAGATCAAGGTCAATGGCACGGTAGCTGCGGTGCGACAGCAAGACTTGTCGTTTACCCGCGATGGCTTCCTGAAGACCGTATTTGTCGATCGCACGAGTGTGATCACCGCGGGCCAGGTGCTGGCCGAGCTCGATCTGGGTGATCTGCCAAACCAGGTACGCCAGGCCGAGGTCAATCTTGCGCAGGCGCAGAACGCGCTCGAGATCTTTCGCGAGCGCCAGGCATTTGCCACGCGGCGCGCCGAGATTGATTTGCAGGATGCGCAGGCCACGCTCGCGAACCTGACCAAGGTCGATCCAGTGATAGTCGCGCATGCGCAACGCGCGGTCGAGAGCGCAAAGCTGGGTCTCGAAGAGACGCGTACGAAGGTCTCTGCCGCGAAGACGCAGGCTGAATTGGCGCTGCGTAGCACGTCGCAGGCGCTGCCGCTGACACAAACCGAGTTTGCGCGGATCAGCAAGGAATTTGACGAGATCAAGGATGATCCGCAGGATTACCGTTATCAGGGTCTGTACGAAGCCTACCTGGCCGCCGAGCGCGCGCTGCGTCAGGCCGAGGCGGCGGTGACCGAGGCGAACCTCGCGCTCGAGACCGCGCGCCGCGATGAGGTGCTGGCGGTGCGCCGCGCCGAGTCGCTGATCGCGGCGGCTGAGGCCGATCTGAAGCAGACGCGGGTTGGCCCGCGCGCCGAGCAGCTAGCCTCGGCGCGCCGTGCTGTGGCGCGCGCCCAGATCGTGCTCGATGAGGCGCGCCAGGCCGAGCGTGATACCGGGCTCGAGGCTGCACTCGCGGCGGCGCAACTCGAATCAGATCGGCTCAGCGGCCAGCTCGAAGGCGCACGGCTGGTGGCACCGTTTGCGGGCAAGGTCGCGGCGGTTGG
>JAYUYF010000131.1:0-5203 GCA_043752605.1 Roseiflexaceae bacterium | reverse complement strand
GATGAGATTATCCTGCGGGAGCAATTCGGGGATCCGCAGCCGCGGCAACTCGGGGATTCCGGGCTGGCTACGATGCTCATACGGGATGACGGCGTTTGTCAGATAGCGTAAGAACAGCGCGCACTGGTACAAGATAAACGAGATCCCAATCGTCGCGATCAGCGGTGCCACCCGGCTGACGCCGCGAAACGGGCGAAACGCAAGCCGCTCCACCGCTGCGTTGATCAGCGCGCCCCACAGCGCTGCGGCACCAGCAACCCACGCCAGCGTGGTCAGGATGCTGAGCGGTGAACTGGCCGCCGTGATCTTCTGTGACTCGATGCCCCACGCGATCAGCGCGGTCGTGAGCGCAAACAGATCGCCATGCGCAAAATTGATCTGCCGTACGTGGCCATACACCAGCGTGACGCCGATCGCATTGAGTGCGATCATGGCTCCGCTCGAGAGCCCGATAGCCAGCAGCCGTACAATGATATCGAGACACGTTGCGTCGCCGCACATCAGTCAGGCTCTTTTCCGGCCTGATCGAGCGGGACAAGCCGCTCGCGCAGCGCAAAGAGCGCAGCCTGGGTGCGATCGTGCAGGTGGAGTTTCGAGAGGATGTTGCTGACGTGCGATTTGACCGTACGCTCGCTGATCACCAGCCGGTCAGCGATCTCGGCGTTACTCATGCCGTGCGCAATACACGTTAGCACCTCACGCTCGCGCTCGGTGAGTTCTTCGAGCGGCGACGACCGCCCGCCGGTGAGTTCTTGCATCAGGCGGCTGGCGATGGTCGGATGGAGCGTTGCTTCGCCACGGTACGCTGCGCGAATCGCCTGAACCAGATCGTCGGGGTCGATCGCTTTGAGTAGATATGAGAGCGCACCCGCGCGGATCGCCGGGAAGATCTGCTCATCTGCGATCGAGCTCGTCAATACGATTACCTGGCTCTTGGGGCTCACCGCGCGCAGGCGGCGCGTCGCTTCGACGCCGTTCATCTCAGGCATAATCAGATCCATTAAGACCACATCTGGTACCAGGCGTTGTGTTAGTTCGACGCCCGCCGCGCCCGAACTGGCCTGTCCGACCACCTCGATATCATCATACGTTGCCAGCAATGCTGCCAGGCCGCGCAGGACAACCGTATGATCATCGACCAGCAGCACACGGATTGTTTCGTTCATGCTCGCCTCACGTGGCGGGTGTTTCGGCACCGTTTGGAACCGGGAGCGGCAGAACTGCGGTGATTGTGGTGCCGCAACCACGCGCGCTCTCGATCTGGAACGTGCCGCCGAGGGCGCTCGCGCGCTCGCGCATACTGACGAGCCCGAGTGATAATGTGGCTGTAGCGTGTTGCGCGTCAAAGCCGCAGCCCTGATCGCTGACAATCAGGCGTACTTCGTGCGGCTCGACCCGTAGCGCGAGTGCGGCCTGATCGATATCAGCGTGGCGCGCTGCGTTGGCGAGCGCCTCCTGGGCGATGCGAAACAGCGCCTGTTCGAGGTCGAGTGGCAGGTTAGTCTCGCCGCTGATACTGAGCAATACCGTGAATCCTTGCCGCTCGCGTAATGCCGTGGCCAGATCGTGGAGTGCGGCTTCGATCTCGCGGCCGTTGAGCGTCGCCGGGCGCAACGCAAAGATGATACTGCGTGTCTCTTGCAACGCGCGGCGCGCCGCGCCGTGGATCTCATCAAGCCGATCGAGCAAGTGCTGCTGAGTGGTACCACGCTCGATCTCGCGACGTGTCGCACTGGCAAGCATCGTCAGGCTAAAGAGCTCCTGGCTCACACTGTCGTGCAGTTCACGCGCCATCCGATTGCGCTCTTCTGCGGTCGCGGCCTGCCCGGCGCGCGTTGCCAGCAACGCATTGCGTGCGGCGAGGGCTTCGAGATCGTGCAGTTGCTGCTCGAGGCGCGCCGCCATCTCGTTGAATTGCTGCTCGAGCCGCCCAATATCATCGTTACCTGGAATTGCAACCCGTTCGGAGAAATCGCCCGCCTCCACCGCTGCGGTCGCGTCGGTCAGGCGGTTGAGCCGGCGGCTCAATTCGCGTCCGGAGGTGAACGCATACAAAAAACCGGCGGTCGTGCTGAGCATCAGCCACGGGAGCACCAGGCCAAAGAAAAACGACGGCAGGCTCCCCAAAACGATTTGCCAGGGTGGCAGGCCGACGCGCTGCAACACGACGGAACCAAGCAGCCGACCATCATCGCTGTAGACGGGCGCAGTGGCGAGAATACGACGCCCAGGGCCGGTCCAACGGGCGGCGGCCTGCGCGCCGGGTGCGGTGGCCTCTGCGATAAAGGGTGCAGCGCGTACAATCCAGCCGGTATTGCCAAAGGTGCTGGCGAGGATATTGCTGCCCGCATCGAGCAACGCACCGCTGGCTTCCATCGTACGTTCGTCTGTCACGGCCAGCGCATAGGAGGAAGGTTGCTGCTGTGCACGCTCATCGGAGACGGCGTTGACAATCAGGCTGAATTCACGACTCAGGTCGCTCGCCTTGCGTTCCTGCACCAGCGGTCGTACGGCGGTTGCGATCGCAGTTGCATCGCTGGTGGCGTTATCGAGCCAGAAATCGGCATTGAGCAGCGCCAGCAGCAAGCCGACAAACCCCACCGACATCAAGAAGCCGACCAACGCAGAAATCATCAGATGATTACGCGTCAGCCGCCAGCGGATCTGCGGTGATGATCGGGCAAGCAGCGTCATACTCGTGGTACACCATCGCGAGTTCGGGTGGAGCCCGGCGGCTCGTGTGCGACAAGTATAGCACGGCCTGTCTATTCGCGGTCGATCGGTGTCACCTGATAGATCCGCACGCCCGCGCTAGCCAGCGCGTGGATAAGATCGGGCGTACGGCTACGCAAGATGCGCAATCGGACACGATTTGCCAGGATCATCTGGATCGTCGCCCCGAACGCGGCCGCTACTGTTCGCACGAGTAAAACAGGTTCGGCTTCGATCTCCAACGAATACAGCCGATCCTCAGGTAGAGCAGGTTCTGATATAGCGAAAGAGTATTTGCGCATCACGACCGGATCTGCTCAGTGATGCGCCGAGTCATCACCAGGCAAATCCTCCCTCTCCCCTGTGCAGTTGACCTGCCGTTCCACATATGCCTGATGATATCCCGGAAGAATCGCTGGCGCTACGGCATCCGGGCGGAGATCACTATCCTCCTGAAGTATGAGCGAATCAACGCGTATCTGTAAGAATCGCCAGCGCACGCGCCAGTTGCGTATCGCCACAGCTGGTCTGACCTGCGGGCGGCAACCGATCGGCTATACACGGCACCGGCGCGGCGGGGTCATCGGCAAAGGCGATTGACGCATCCGGTGCGACGCCGACACCCTGGATCTCGGCACCGACCGGCGTGCGCCAGTGTGCGGTCGTAATCCGCGCGCTGCCACCATCGCTCAGGGCATAAATGCGCTGGACGCTGCCCTTGCCGTAGGTCGTCTCACCGACGACTTGCACGCCGGGCAGTTGCTCGCGTAGTGCGCCGGCCACAATCTCAGACGCACTGGCCGATCCGCCGTCGATCAACACCACGACCGGCCGCGCGCCGACGCGCAGATCGCCGCTGAGGGTGCGGATGGTATCTTCGCGGCCATCTGCGCTCACCTCGCGCAACGCCACGCCATCGTAGAAGCGGCCAAGCACACCGCGCGCGCCATCGAGAAACCCGCCCGGATTACCGCGCAGATCGAGGATAAGCCCGGTCGGTGTCTGTGGCAACAATTCGGCCAGCGCGGTATCAAATTCCTGCACGGTGTCGGCCTTGAATTCGCCAATGCGGATATAGGCCACCTGGCCGGGCATCATCTGCCACTCGACGCTCGGCACGACGACCTCGGCGCGCGTCAGCGTCAGCGCGAATGGTGCGGCATCGCCACGGCGGATAGCGATCTGCACCTGCGTACCCGCATCGCCGCGCAGCAGCCCGCCGATCTTCACCGCCGACTCATCGACGCTCAACCCGGCGATCAACGGCGCGACCGGGTCGCTGTCGATCACAACGATCTCGTCGTCTTGTTGCAACCCGGCCACAATGGCTGGCCCGCCGCGGATCGGTTTGTAGAGAAACACGCGGCCGTCGGTGATCCGCAGAAACGTGCCGATGCCACCCTGGCGGCCCTGCATATACTCAGCCGCCTGTGCTGCCTTCTCGGGCTCCTGGTAAACCGTGTAATCATCGTCGAGTGACGCGAGCATGCCACCGAGCGCGCCACGCACCATCGTCGTGGGGTCGAGCTGTGCTTTGCCGTAGAAATCGGTTTCGAGCAAGCTCCAGACTTCGCCCAGGAGTGCAAAGCGATCAGCCGCGCCACTGGCGCTCGCCGGGCCGATGCCGCGGCCGCTGATCCAGCCACCGACGAACGCAATACTCAGCAGTGCGCTCAGCAGCAGCGCACGCAGAAAGACCTTGAGAATCAATGGCATGATTACGCTTTCACTGCTACGTGTTGGGACGCAGCAGGTGGCGTCCGTACGTAGCAGTGTACCATCTTGAGCGAACCGCTGCTGTGCCGTTGGCGGAAAATGTCAGGGCTTGTCGGGTGTTGCTGCCTATACTCGGAGGTGTGGCAAAGCACCACGCACGTATCACTCAATAAGGAGTACGATGATGTTTCGGATTCGTTTCTGGCCGATCTTGCTCGCATTTGCGCTGTTGCCGTCGTTCGCCGCAACGCCCGCGCGTGCAATGGTGTTCACGGCACTCCCTGGGGCGGACGTGATCGCCAATGATGGGCGCTGCGCGCTGCGCGAGGCGATCATCAACGCCAACAACAATAACCAATCTGGTTCGACTGACTGCCCGGCGGGTCAGGCGAATGCCACCGACTCGCTCGTGCTGCTGGCTGGACAGACCTATTCGCTGACGATCGACGCTCCGGACAACGATGCGGATACCGCAAACGAGGGCGACCTCGATGTACTCAATAATCTGACAGCGTTCGACCTGCAAATCTTGAGCAATGGTGCAGCAAATGCGACGATTGCATTTACGGGAGAAGTTGGTCACAACAACCGTGTGCTCGAAGTTCGCACTGGCGCAACGGTGCTGCTACGCAGCGTGACGATTACCGGCGGCCGGGGAGCACAGCGTGGTGGCGGGGTGGTCAACCGCGGCACACTCACACTGGAGCGCGTAGCTATCGTAGATAATAAAGTGCCACAACAGAATAGTATTGGCGGCGGCGGCATCTATACTGGC
>JAYUYF010000130.1:0-1991 GCA_043752605.1 Roseiflexaceae bacterium | reverse complement strand
GATCGCGTGGCGATGAAACGGTGAACCGCCGGGCGCACAGTGGCGTCAGCGGTTCGGCGGGGGGTGCGTGGGTTGTGAGCGGCGGCTAGGCGGCCTGGTCGGCGGTGAACGGCTCGCGGTAGAACGCGAGCACGATCTTGTCAGCGGGCACGCCGTGTTCGATCAGGTAATCGGCGAAGCCGGGGGTACCATCATGGTGAATAAAGACGCGATCGTCCTCAATCGTTACCAGGAGGGTGACGCCGACGATCCGTTTGAGCGGTTCCCATCCGGTCGTGATTAACGCATAGCGCTGATGCTCATCGTCACTGATGGGCGTCACGGTGTAGGGGCTCGGGTCGCCACGACGCGTGGTAATCATGTGCAAATAGCTTCGCGTTACGGCTGCGGGGTCGATGTACGCCATTCCACCACCTCCTGCGTTGCGATGTCCACGATCAGCAACGACACGTTTTGGGTTGCCAGAATGAGTTGTGCGGCAGGGTGCGCGCTGATTTGTGCGGCCGTGCCGGTCGAGATTGCCATCCAGATTGTGCGCGGCGAGCCCAGGTCTTCCAGCATGACGCGGTAGAACGTATATTGTCCGACCGCTTTCCCGATCGCGTGCAGAAATGACCGCTCGCGAAAGCTTTTGATCTCCACAACGATCTGTTGCGTACCTTGGTCGGCCGTGATCAGGCGTTCCGCGCCGAGATCAGACTCAAGCCGGTCGCCCTTGTAGTCGATTTCGAACGGATCCTGGGTAATGACCCACCCGTCCGCGATCAACGCGGCGCGTACCTGTGGGTAGATGAAATCATGCGCCATGTGGCAAACTTCTTTGTGCGTAGTATAGCGAAGAATCGCGTCGTGTGCAGCGAACTACGATGCGCTGCGCGTTGGGGGTTGATGGTGCAACTTGCGCTGCCAAATCTGGAGGATCCGCCCAGCGGTTGCGGCGCGCGTGCCAAGTTCGTACCGTGCGAACACGGCGAAATCTTCGGCGGCGGCCGCGAGCTGGGCATCGGAGTACGACGCAAGCTCGACGTAGAACGCCGACTCGTCACTGGTGCGCAGCGCCCACAGCTCCGCGCTGGTGCGCGGGGTAAAGGCCGGTGTCGGCGAAGGAAGATAATCACTGCTGAGCAGCGCGAAGACGAGCCGATCGAGCGTGACCTCGGCCTCGTGGTAGGTACGGGCAAAGCCGATCAGCTCGCCGTCGAGATACATGGCGTAATCGCGCGTTGCGCGATCGTAGGTTATCTCCTTGAGATACATGGTGGTCTCCTTCGCGAACGACGGGCCAACCATGCATCCGCCCCCGCCAGGGGCCGATACGTGTCGGCCCGCGTGTCGCGGTGCTGGTGCAGCGTAGGCTGCGTTGGAAGGCGCGGTGACGCGCCTGTTGTGGGCTAGCGCCGGAGCGCGGCTATTTGATCATCCGGCTGATGAACCAGATAACGAACATGCTGGCCACGAAGGCGAGGAAATTGATGACTTCCATCGTTGTTGCTCCTTTCGCGCAGTGCAGCCGCGCAGTTGCGCGGCCTGCGTAGACGAATGGCTTCGTCTTGGCTGGCGTGGATCGCCGATTGCATTGGCAGGGTGGGCGCGATGCAATCGCCGAAGCTGTTGCGGGGGGGGCGCATGGCGTGTATGTCATGGTGAACCGTGTGGGGCGTGCTGCCGCTGCGGCATGTGCACCCTGTTCCGAGTCATATGAGCGCCAATTTGCGTTGGCCCATGCGTGCCCATCGGGCGTGCGGAGCCAGCGCGCGAAGATCGTGGCGAGTGTCGTACGCACCAGTACACGCTCGTTCTCGGTAAGGCCGATTGCGACTTTGTGTGTGAAGCTAGCAATACGCGCCCACTCGTCGTGCGCCATGCACTGTGTCAGGCTGTTGGCCCAGCGACCGTTGAGACGGACTCTGCGACCGTTATCGTCGAATTTCCCGGTACGTCCCCAATTGCGGAACACGCCAAGTGGGCGAGCAATGACCCAGATGACGATA
>JAYUYF010000129.1:0-5219 GCA_043752605.1 Roseiflexaceae bacterium | reverse complement strand
GCGGGGCGTATGACCGAAGCAGCGCTTCGGCCGTACATCCCGCCCCAATCAGGTGAATCATATGCACGTCCTCATCATCGGTGCCGGGCTCGCCGGCCTCACCTGCGCCCGCGAACTTGTGAAGCGTGGCATCAGTGTACAGATCGTCGAGGCCAGCGACGGTGTGGGTGGCCGGGTACGCAGCGACGTGGTCGATGGATTTACGATCGATCGTGGCTTCCAGGTGTTGTTTGATGCGTACCCGGCGGTGCGCCGTCAGCTTGATCTGGCAGCGCTCGATCTGCGACCGTTTGCACCCGGCGCGGTGATCTGTCACAATGGGCGGCGCGCGCTGCTGACCGACCCACTACGTGATCCGGCCGATGCGCTGCCGGCCGTGCTGAGCGATATCATTCCCTTCGCCGATAAATTGCGCACGCTGCAACTGGCGATCGAGCTGCGCACCCGCAGCATCGCGCAGATCCTGGCGGGTGAGGATACCACGACCGAAGCCTACCTGCGCGGCCGTGGTTTTGCCGAGCAGACGATCGACCGCTTCTTTCGGCCATTTTATGGTGGCATTTTTCTCGACCGTTCGCTCGCCACCAGCGCCAAATGCTTCCGCTTCGATTTCAAGATGCTCAGCGACGGCGGTACTATGCTACCTGCGCGGGGGATCGGGCAGATCAGCGCGCAACTCGCCGCACCACTGCTGGCGCGCGGCGGCGTGCGCCTGAATGCACAGGTGGTTGCGCTCCTGCGCGATGCGGATCGGGTGACGGGCGTGCGGCTTGCCAGCGGCGAGGCGCTGCATGCCGATGCCGTCGTGCTCGCCACGGCCGCGCCCGAGGCGGCACAGTTGAGCGGGTTACCCACCCCGACGGGCAGCGTCGGTACGACGGCCGTATATCTGGCCGGGCACACACCCGTCTGGCGCGGCACCAAGCTCGCGCTCAACGCCGCAGCAGGTGCGCTGGTCAATAACGCCGCGATGCTCAGCAATGTGGCAGCCGAGCTCGCGCCAGCCGGGCGAACACTGTTGAGCGCCACCATTCTCGGCGCGCCGGCGGGTGATGATATGCAGATTGGCCGCGCCGCTTTACGCGAACTGCATCAGATGTTTGCAGGCGATCGCGCGGCGCAGGCCGCGCTGGCGAGCTACCAGGTGCTGCGCGTCGTGCGCGTACCATACGCGCAGTTTCAGCAGCCGCCCGGCATCCACCCCAGATTGCCAGATAATCGCACCACAATTGGTGGGCTGTACGTGGCTGCGGAATGGACAGAAGCGAGCAGTATCAACGCCGCGATCCTCAGCGGCGAACGATGTGCCGCCGCGATCAAGGCTGCGGAGATGAGACAATAGCACTATTGTCAGCTTTGCCGGGCCTGTGGTATGATAGCAAAGACGTAGTACCGTCGTACGGCGTAGCGTGAGTGGTGGCGTTCGGAGGCTCAGGATGGCCCTGGTCGGCAATATACGCGATTTTGGCCTCTCAGATTTTCTCTATCTCGTAGACCGCGGGTACAAAACCGGCTGTCTGCATCTTGACCGGCCAAACGACATGGCGGCACTGTTTTTCGAACGTGGCAAGCTCGTGAGTGCGTATCGCAATCGCGCCGAGACTGTCACCGATCTGCTGGTGAGCCGTGGTAAGCTCTCGGCGGACCAGGCGACGCACGTGCTCGAGACCTTTCGCGCCGATGGCAGCCTGAGCGTCTCAGCAGCCCTCATCGACCGGCAGATCATTGCGCGTGACGATCTGCAGGGTATGCTGCAGACCCATATCGAAGAATCGATTTATACACTGTTTGGCTGGCCCGAAGGTGACTTTCGCTTTGAGCAGAATCAGCGTCCTGAGCCAGAGTACCTGATCATGCCGACGCCCTTGCCAGTCGAGCATCTGATTATGGAGGGTGTACGCCGGATCGACGAATGGAGTCGTATTCGTGATCGCATCCCGAGCACCGATATGGTCGTGCGCTTTCTCGATCAGTCGGATGGCAAAGCCAAGGGCATCAACCTCGCGCCTGAAGAATGGCGTGTGTTTGCGCGCATCAACGGGCGCGATACGCTGGCCGAGATCGCTGCCAAGACGAACATGAGCGACTTTGATGTCTGCCGGATCGTCTATGGCTTCCTGACCGCCGGACTAGTCGATGTCCTGCGGCGGCAGATCCCGGGCGCGCCAACATCGCGCGTGGGCGAAGCGGTGGTCGTCAAGAAGAGCCTGGTTTCACGGATCATCAATCGTATTCGCGGTATGTGAGCGAGCATTATCACCGCCGTATACCTTCGCCGGTACACAGCGGATGAGCGATGTTTTAGCACAGTGCAGCGCAGCGGAGGCCCGGTGTGCAGACGGTAAAAATGGTGGTCAGCGGCGCGGTCAACGCCGGCAAGACCGAATTCATCAAGACGATCAGCGAGATCGAGGTCGTGTCGACCGAGCGGCGCGCCACCGACGATACCAAGCTGCTCAAAGGGTCGACGACGGTAGCGATGGACTTTGGTCGTATCGCGATCGGCGATGATCTGGTGCTGCACCTGTTTGGTACGCCGGGTCAGAAGCGCTTTGACTTCATGTGGGAGATCCTCTCGGAAGGTATGCTCGGCCTGGTGATCCTGGTCGATAGTACCCGGCCCGAGACGTTTCGCGAGACCAACCGGATCATCGATTTCTTTATTTCGTACCGCGATACCCCGTATGTGATCGCAGCCAACAAACAGGATCGGCCAAACGCCTGGTCGCCCGATGAATTGCGGCTGGCGTTGCGTCTGCCACCACATATTAAAGTCGTCGCGTGTAATGCGACCGACCGCGATAGTGTCAAAGCGGTATTGCTCGAGTTGCTGGAAGTCATCATGCAGCGGAGTGATGACGAGTAACTGAAGTCTGACCGACCGCAATCTGCTACGGGTGATTGCGGTCGGTCAGACCAGATCGTCGGGTGGCTCTGCCCCGTAGAGCCGCATATCCTGCAGCCGCAGCCGCAGTGCAAGCCCACCAGCCAGGTTGCGCATGATGCGAAACCCGATCGCGGTATCGGCTTCGCACAGCCCCATCAGCGCCGTCCGGTCAAATGCCATCAGCTTGACGCCCACGTGGCCAGCGCGCATCTGCGCCGAACGCAAACCACCATCAAGTAGCGCAAGTTCGCCGCATGTTTGCCCGGCGCGCAACAGCGCGATCCGCCGCGCGGCACCCGGCTCACCGATTCGCGCCGGATCGATCCAGACTTCGACATCACCGTTTTGAATGATGTAGACCTCGTTGCTTGTATCGTGCTCATCGCAGATCTGCTCGCGCGCACCGTACATGCGAAACTGCCCGATCGCTGCGAGCGTAGCCAGCTGGATGGCATCCAGACCATCGGCGAGCTCAGAACTCCCAAGTATCTGGCCGGCAAACGCTACAAACGACGGGTCGTTGATCAGTTCATTGCTCATCAGTACCTCGCGTTGGAGATCTCTGGCGGTCGCGTCATTACCGGTTTGCAGTATAGCACAGCCAGATTATGCCACTGCGCACCCGCATCCGCAATGGTATAATGCACCCACGTGAAGTGGTGAGGAGTACGTGTGGGCGCAGCTATCGAGATCGTGCGCGGTATGCGTGATGTGCTGCCAGAAGCACTGGCGAGCCAGCAGCGCATCGCCGCGCAAATCGATACGACACTGGCGAGCTACGGCTATCGCAGTGTCGAGCTGCCGATTATCGAACGGCGCGATCTGTATTTACGCAAACTTGGCGAAGAGCTGGTGGGTAAAGTCTACGAGTTTAGCTTTGGCGGCCGCGAACTGGCGCTACGCCCGGAATGGACCGCCTCGGTCTTGCGCGCCTATGTTGATCGGATGCAGGATCGGCCATTACCCCTACGCCTGCGTTACACCGGCCCGGTCTTTCGCTACGAGCGGCCGCAACGCGGCACGTATCGCCAGTTTACGCAGATGGGTGTCGAACTGATCGGCGGTACCACACCACGCGCCGATGCCGAGATTATTGCGCTGGCGTGCGCCGGGCTGCACGCGGCCGGGATCACACGCTACCGAATACGGATCGGTCATATCGGCTTTATTCGCGCATTACTCGCGGCGCTGCAACTCACCGAGCGCACGCAGGGCGAGCTGGCGTGGAGCCTCGATCGCATACGCAAGGAAGGCAGCGCATCTGTACGCGAACGATTGCTGACACCGGCGAGCGGGCTGGTGGGCGAGCGTTTGCCCGACGGGGTCGATGATGCGGCGGCTGAGGTGCTGCTGTTGCACGCGCTGCGCGAGATCGGCGTCAACCTGCGCTTTGGCTCGCGCCCACCCGAGGCGATCGTTGGGCGGCTGGTGCGCAAGCTGCGCCGCGAGGATCCATTGCCGCGCATCGAGCGCGCGATCGTTTTGCTCGAAGAATTGGCCACAATTGCGGGTGCGCCCGCACAGGCGCTGGCTGCCGCTGCCGCCGTGCTCGACGCGCACGATCTACCGGAGACACTGTTAAGCGAGCTGCGTGGGATTATCGCGCTGCTCGCCGCCTATGACCTGCCGCACGAACAGATTGTGCTCGATTTTGGCCTGGGTCGCGGGCTGCACTATTACACCGGCATGATCTTCGAGATCTTCGCCGCAGACGATCTCCAGATCTGCGGCGGTGGGCGCTACGATGATCTCGTCACCACACTCGGTGGCAGCCGCACGACCCCGGCGGTTGGCTTTGCCTACGGCCTCGAGCGTGTCGTCGATGCGGCTGGCCCGCACGCGGACGCCGAGCGGGTGGAGGTGCTGGTGGTTGCGACCGACGATGCCGCATACGCGTATGCGGTGCAGGTGGCGCAACAATTGCGCACGCGTGGCTACGCGGCGGCGATCGATGTGCGTGGCCGGAGCGCGACCGGAGCGCTGCGCGATGCCGGGCGGCGTGAAGTACGCTTCGCCGCGATCGTCGGCCCTGAGGATGCGGCGCGTGGCACAGTGCTCTGGCGCGATCTGGCGCGCCATGAAGAACTGCGGACGACGCCCGCCGCAGTGCCGCCCGCCGGGAGTGCGCAATGAGCGCGCCCGCCTGGGGCCGGTATGCCGAGCTACACGTCGAGCAGCTTGAGGCGATCATGGCCGCGGCACCGGTGGCGTATCTGCCGTGGGGTGCGCTCGAGTGGCACGGCCCACACCTGCCGCTGGGTGTCGATGGTATCACGGCCGAGGCGGTGGCCGAGCGCGTGGTGCGCCGTACCGGTGGCGTGCTGCTGCCCAC
>JAYUYF010000128.1:0-5220 GCA_043752605.1 Roseiflexaceae bacterium | reverse complement strand
GAGCAGCGCGTGGCTGCCCTGCTCGATCACACGCCCCTGCTCATGGCGCAGGGCGGCCGGTCGGCGAGCCGCGCCAGCGCCAGCCGGTGGCTGATCACCAGCGCCATGCGGCCCTGTGCCAGCTCGCGCAACAGCCCGTAGATCTCGTGCTCGATCTTTGGGTCGAGCGCCGCCGTCGGCTCATCGAGGATTAGCAGTTCGGTCGTGGGCTGGCGCAATGCGGCGCGCGCGAGCGCCACGCGCTGCAACTGGCCACCCGAGAGTTCGGTGCCGTCTTCAAACTGTTTATTCAGCAGGGTATCAAACCCGTGCGGCAGCGCTTCGGCCAGCGGCACCAGACCAACCTGCCCCGCCGCCGCCGTTATCGCCGCCCGATCCTCGCGGCGCGCGAGCTGGCCAAAGCCGATGTTGTCGGCCAGCGTGGCCGGGAAGCGCGCGTAATCCTGCGCCACCACCGCGATCCGCCGCCGCAGCGCCGCCGGTTCGCAGCCGCAGAGATCGACGCCGTCCCAGGCGATTGTCCCCGCCTGCGGGTCGTACAGGCGGCACAGCAATTTGCCGAGCGTCGTCTTGCCCGCACCGTTCTTGCCGACGACGACGACAAATTCGCCCGGATGAATCTGCAAGGTCACCCCATCGAGCGCGGGCATGGTACTGCCGGGGTAGCTGAAGCGCAGATCGCGCACCAGAATACCGGCTGGTGCGTCGGTGATACGCGGCGCAGCCGGCCGGGTGACGAGCGTGGGGGGCAGATCGAGCAGGCGGAAGATCGCCTCGCCACCCACCGCAGCCTCGCGCACGATCGACCCGTTGAAGATGACTTTGTACAGGATGCTGCGCGCCTCGAACATCAGCCCGGCGTACAGCGCCAGATCACCGAGCGAGAAACGCCGGCTGAGCGCCGCCTGCACCACAAACAGGTATGGCAACGTCGTGCCAATGCCGCTCACCAGCGATGCGCCGATCGCTGCGATCGTGCCGCGCCGCCGCACCGCGCGCAGCTCGGCGAGCGCCGCGCCAAAGGTCTCGCGCCACGCACCCAGAAAGACAGGCTGGAGTGCGAACAGCCGTAACTCCTTGGCGTATGTGGGCGCAGTCAGGACTATTTGTAGTCGGCGTACCACGCCAGCCTGCGCCTGCTCGATGCCCCACGCACGATTAACATAATGCGAATTGACAAGGATGGTCGGGATGGCAGCCAGAAAAATCAATATGGGTGCCCACCACGCGACGCTCAACGACAGGATTAGCACCGGCACCGCCGCACCAACCCCGATCGCCATATTCGTCAGACCCATCGCCAGCCCGCGCACACGGTTCAGCCCCTGCTCGGCCAGTTGCTTGATGTTGAGCAGTTCCGGGCTTTCGAATGGTGCCAGATCCTCAAAGCTGCTGATTTTGGTGTAGACCAGCTCCTTGACCGTCAGCTCCAGCCGGTCGCGCAGTGCCGAAAACTGGAACGAGCCGATCGAATCAAGTGCATCGCCGATGATGTGGATCGCGACAAAGCCGATCAGGGCGGCGAAGAGCACGGGGCTGCCGGCGATCGCCGCCAGTGGATCGGCCGGGCGTGTGGTGGACAGCCGCGCGACATCATCGATCACCAGTTTGCCAAGCCACAGCAGCAGTGGCGTGGTCGCTCCGGTGAGCAGATTGACGCCAAACACCAGCGCCGACTCGCGCGGTGCCGCGCGCAGCATCACGCCGATCATGCGCCAGAACGCAGCGAGTGGCAACGCGCGCAGGCTTGCGAGCGCAGCACGAAATGCGGACATAGAACCTCCGATGGTAGACGTGTCTATACAAAAAACCAACTGACTTTACCAGCCAACAACCGAGAAACACACGGCAGCACGATACTCGCGCGACGGATGTTGTCTCAGAACGACTGGTTTGTAGGAAGGCCGGTTACTTGTTTCGCACGTGTCTCACCATCAACAGGTAGCTTGCGGATGGGCAGTATCCTACCAGACCAACTGATGCTGCGTCAAGCTAGGCGGTGGTCGCGGTCATACTATACTCCATGCGGGAACGTCGAGTAATGATACTAAACATCGGTGATCTGATACTAGAGGTTTCGATGGTTTACCAACTATTTGACCCGGTTCGCCTCGCAGTGGTTTGCCGTACATATTCTATTCGCAAGTTGGCGCTGTTTGGCTTCGTGCGTGTGGGAACAGATCGGCCCGAGAGCGATGTCGATCTTTTGGTTGAATTTGAGCCCGGACACGCACCGGGGTTGCTTCGACTGGCGGCTATCGAAGTGGAACTCTCGCAATTGCTTGACGGTCGACCAGTCGATTTACGCACCGCAGCTGATCTCAGCCGTTACTTCCGCGATGCGGTGGTACAACAGGCGGTGGTACAGTATGCCGCCTGAGGATCGGTAACTCCAACGATGTGCGCCAGATATGCGCGCTGCGCTCCCTTCTCCCCGGTGTGGGAGAAGGGCCGGGGATGCGGGTGAGGGGGCTACCCGCGCTCGACCGCGCCCTGCGCTGCTGCGGCGATCTGCTCGCCTGCTGCGTTGGGCAGGTAGATGTACGTCCCACCGAGGTGATCGGCAAGCTTTTGGGCTTCGCCGCGGCCGAGGTAACTGCGCTGTGTATCGACGACCACCGCGCGGATCCCGGCGCTCTGCACCGCCGCCCCCAGCGCGCGCAGTTCCTCCGCGATCGCCGCCCGGTCGCCGCGCAACCCCACGTTCGCACGGCCATCGGTGAGCAGCACCAGCACGGTCTGGTGGATGCCACGGCTCTGCGCCTGACGCGCCACCTCGATCGCCGCCAGCAATGCGGCTGCCAGCGGCGTGCCACCGCCGGTGGGCAACAGATCCAGCGCGCGGCGTGCGAGCTCGACGCTCTGTGAGGGTGGCAGCAGCAACTCGGCGCGCTCGCCACGAAACGCCAGCAGCGCCACCCGATCGCGATGCACGTAGGCCTGCTGCAACAGCGCGTGGACGGCACCCTTGGCCTGCCGCATGCGGTGCAACGCCATGCTGCCGCTGGCATCGACAGCGAAGCAAAACAGCGCCCCCGCCTTGCTGCGGTACTGCTTGACGCGCAGATCGGACGCGCGTAGACGCAGCCCCCTCACCCCCGTCCCCCCAGCCCCGCCCCCGCCCCCCACAGGTGGAGGAGGCGAGGCATGGAGCGATATTCCGTCGTGCGTGTGTTGCTCCCCCTCTCTGTGTGGGAGAGGGGGTTGGGGGGTGAGGTCGGCAGTTGGTAACGCGCTTTGTGTCCTGTGTGCCGTTGTGGTGGCTCCAGACGCAAGATTTTGTGTCTCTGCAGATGACCTGATCCGCTGCCACGGCGCTGCGGCGCGCAACGTCGCGGGGATATCGATGCGCTGGCGGCGCACATCGCCGGGTGCGCTGCGGATGTGGCGGCCACGGTTGCTGCTGGTGGTGCCACGGCTGCCCGCGCGCCCACGCCGCAGCGCACGAAACGGCAGCTGCGCCAGCTCGGCGGGCAACTCGGCAAACAGGGCTTCGAGCACCTGCTCCTCGGGCGGGCTGATGCTGTCATCGGGTGTGACAGTCTGCTCGGGCGTTGGCGCGTTCTCGGGTGGTGCTTCGGTGGGCGGCGGTGGCTCGGGTGGTGGGGCAGGTTCGGGGGGTTGCAGCGCACGCGTGGCGCGTGGCAGAATCGTGAGGCGTGCCGCGAGCTCCAGATCGGCGGGCTCGACGGCATCGCGCAGCCCCAGCGCGGCCGCAGCACACGCGCAGCGCACGGCAAACAGATCGGCGCGTTGCCCCTCGACGCCGCAGGCCGTTGCGAGCTGGGCCAACTCGGCGATCTGCGCGTCGCTGATCGTGACTGCGGGCAGCAGGTCGCGCGCCGTCTCTACCAGCGCGGCCAGAACTTCCTGGTCTGCAAACCAGTCCTGAGTCGTTGGCGCATCGGCGTTGTTGCGGCGCACCACGGCGGCGCGTTGTGGGGCAGTCGCTGCTGCCGGGAGCACCAGCAGCAGCCCGAGCCGTTCGAGCAGGTGGCGGCGCGGCTGGCCCTCGGCCGGGTCATAGCTCGCGAGCAGCACAAACCGCGCGCGCGCGCGATGGCTCAGGCCGTCGCGTTCGACCAGCACCGCACCGGTGTCGAGCGCGCCAAGCAGCGTGTTGACCGTCGCATCGGGCAGCAGGTTGATCTGCTCGACCACCAGCGCGCCGCCGTCCGCGCGTTCGAGCAGGCCCGGCCGCGCCACCCGCCGCCCGCTACGCAGTGTGGCTTCGAGATCGAGGCCACCCAGCAGCCCATCGTCATCCGTGCCGAGTGGCAAGAAAACGTGTGGCACAGCGGGCAGCAGCGCGCCGTAGCCGCGCGTCAGCGTGCTCTTGCCCGTACCCGCCACCGCCGCAAACACAACCCCGCCGAGCCGCGGCTCGATCGCCAGCAGCAGCAGCGCCTGTACCGCAGGTTCGCGGCCGACGAGCGCAGGCAGCGGCAGGGTGTGTGTCACTTGACGAGATTGGCTGGCGGCGGGCCGACGGTGATCGGCGCATTGAAATCGCGGTACACATAGATGCCCTGCAACTCGCCTGTGCCAAGGCTCAGATTGCCACGGTAGCTCAGCTGCGCCTTGCGCACGCGGCCCTCGGGCGTCAGAAAGAGATCATAGACCGCCTGCCCGCCCGCACCCGCATTGAAGTCAGGGTCGAGCGACCAGTACTGATACTGCGTTGTGCTGGTGCCCTCGACATCGATCGTGCCGATCCGCGTCAGCGCGGCGGCGAAACCCACCGTGTACAGGTCGCGTAGCGTCGCATTCGGGTTGTAGATCGGATTTGGCGAGACCGTCCAGCTGGTCTCGTCGTTTTTGCGCTGGTAGAAACGCGTGTCATAGAGCACAATCTCATCAATTTGCCCCGCGACCAGGCTCAACCCGTACTCGGAGATCGCGATCGTCACCAGTTGATGACAGACCGCGTGACCACGGTTGTACGACTCGTACGCTTCCTGGCAAATCGAGAGTGGCCGACCGTTAAAGGTCGTCACGAAATCCCACCGAACCGATGTCAACGGTGCTAGCGGCGGCAAGGTGGCGTCAGCGGCTTGAATCGGAGTAGTCGTGAGCGCGAGTATCAGTGCGGTGAGTACGATACGCATGAACGACATCACATTTCCCTTCACAGGTCGATCCACAGTACAATTGTGTGGCCGTGGCCAGTATAAAATAGAATCACCGCAACCTTGCGCAGTTTCTCATTTTATTTGGTGA
>JAYUYF010000127.1:0-1998 GCA_043752605.1 Roseiflexaceae bacterium | reverse complement strand
CAAATCTTTCCCAGTCTATCACATTCATCTCCCTCAAGGCTGCGGCTGCACACCGAGTCGTTGGGGCGCGGCAGTACTGCTCGTATACGAACGCGCGGGCGGCCTGACGTACGGCGAAGTCGAGGTGGGTCAGGAGACCATCATCTTTGATCCGGAGTCATTGCCCGACAGATAAAGATGTAGCGTGCGCCGCTCCGCTCGAGGTCGGCCTCAGCTTGCGGAGTGGCACCCTGAGCACTGCGCAGAGTCAGGAGACACAGGCTCGGGAGTGATGTCGCGGCGCATCTGCGCTCCCCTCGCCCGCCTGCGGGAGAGGGGCCGGGGGTGAGGGAAGATCGACGCAACCAATGTACGCTCTGCTGGCAGCCAGGCCCTTACGCTTCTTCCCTTTGTGTCCTTCGTGCCTTTGTGGTGAAATCCTCGCGCAACAAAACGCGCCGCGCGCGCGTCGGTTCCGTGATATCGTAGCGTATCGGCGAGCACGCGGGAGAGAATTATGCCACTGATCGATATTCGCGACGTCACCAAGACCTATATCATGGGTGAGAACGAAGTACACGCGCTGCGTGGTGTCTCGCTGACGATCGAGGCGGGCGAGATGGTGGCGATCATCGGGCCGTCGGGCAGTGGCAAAAGTACGCTGATGAATATGCTGGGCTGCCTCGATCAACCAAGCAGCGGTACCTATACGATCGATGGTATCGATGTGGGTTCGGCCAGCGATGACCAGCTCGCCGAGATCCGCAACCGCAAGATTGGCTTTGTATTCCAGCAATACATGCTCTTGCAACGCACCGATGCGCAGCGCAATGTGGAATTGCCGCTGGTGTACAGCGCCGGTGCCCGCGACCGCAGCGCGCGCGCGCTGGCGGCGCTGGCGGCGGTGGGCATGGCCGACCGCGCGCATCATAAGCCAAACGAGCTCTCGGGTGGCCAGCAGCAACGCGTCGCGATCGCACGCGCGCTGGTCAACGAGCCACGGATCATCCTCGCCGACGAGCCGACCGGCGCGCTCGATACGCGCACTGGTGCCGAGATCATGCGTATATTCCAGGAACTCAACCGCAATCAGGGCATCACGATCATCCTTGTGACGCACGACCCCGAGGTCGCCAGCCACGCGCGCCGGATCATCAGCGTGCGCGACGGCACAATCATCGAAGACCACGCCAACGAAGCTCACATCGAACTCGCTACGGTGTGACGAGCGGCCCGGTCTCGACGGCTTCAAACGCGCTGCCGGGAATACGCTTGAGCGCGTCGAGATCAGCATCGACCCAGCGCGCGTCGCTGGCACCGCTGATAAACCACGGCGCGCCGTTGTCGGCGACAATCAGGCCATACTGCTTCAACGCTTCCAGGATCACGCGCGCCTGCCCCTGCACTGCGCTGATGTCGTAACTCGCTTTCAGCCGCAGCCGCAACCCCATCGGCGGCAAGTTCGCATCACTGCTGCTACTTGCCCAGTGCGTGGCGGGCAAGATATAGGCGCGCTGGGTGCGTCGCACGGTTACGCGTAGCGCGTGGCGGATCGTGCCACCTGCCACCTCATCGTAGCGCGCCAGCAGCGGCGCGATCGGTAGCCCCGCCGCATCGGCCGAGGTCCAGCGCGCCGGTCGCAGGGCATTGCTGCGCAAATCCCAGCGCGCGCCGTTGCTCGCCTGCCAGCCCGTCGGCGTCGGCGTGGCGTTGAACAACTCGTAAAGCACACAGGAGCCCTGTTGCAGCGCGAGCACGTGGCGGTCACCACCCGCCTCGATCGGTGCAGTCAGCGGGATCGGATACGGTCCGGCGTCACTCTCATCAGGATAGTCAAAAAAGTTGACCGGCACCAGCGGCTGATTTTGCGCCACAATCGTGAACGGGATGCCGTAATCCGGGTTCTCGCCAAAATCGGCGTGCAGGAACGGATCACCACCCGCGTTGATGCTGGCGATATACTGTGCCGAGCGCGTGTGTACCGGAAGCGCCGAGATAGCAGCATTCAGTGGATTATCC
>JAYUYF010000126.1:0-1998 GCA_043752605.1 Roseiflexaceae bacterium | reverse complement strand
GGTCTGGCCTGCACCAGAATCACCTCGGCGAATTACCAAACGGTGGTCTATTGCGGCCTGACAGCTCGCACAGAATCACAACATAGAATGAGCACATGTCATCTGTTTCAGCAACGACTGTGTGAGATTTGCGATGGCTCTGCACACTTCCAATATGCTCACTACTTTTATCCGAAGATGTATATGCGGCTGTACACGATCGTGATGAGAAGTTTGAATCCGCGCGCGACGAAATCTATCGGGCGCAGATGTCATCATCGTGAGTGAGCAGCCACGCATCCAGGGTCGTGTTCGACTGTATGATCTTTTTGCAGGCAACGGTGAGCGACACAGGACCGGCAGCCGCACTATTTCGTCTGGTCGAAGCGCACCAGATTGCGCTGGTGGTCAGCGCAGCGATTCTCGCTGAAGTTCACAATGTGCTTACGCGACCCAAAGTTAGGCGCAAACACCCGTCACTATCCGAAGAGAGAATTGCTGCGTTTCTCACACGTGTACGCGACCACGCGACGCTCCTCGACAATGTACCATCACACTTCGTGTTTGACCGCGATCCAAAAGATACCCCGTATCTCGACCTGGCGATCTTTGCAGACGCAACCTATCTCGTCAGTCGTTATCGCGATCTTCTCGATCTGATGGAGGATATTGGCGACACGAGTAGTACTTTCCGCCAACAGCATCCATAATCACAATGATCACACCGGTAGCACTGCTTCAGCAGTTGAGTGGCGGTATTTCCCGATGAAGAGATGCAATTCGCGCCCGGCGAGCGTTTGTCCCATTCGAACGGTGGCTATATTCTGCTGAGAGTGGTGATCGAAGCAGTAACCGGCATGACGTATCAGGGTGTTGTCGAGCAGACGATCTTCAAACCGATCGGTATGCACCAATCCGGGTATTTCGCCATGAACAAACTGCCAGAGAAGACGGCGCTGGGCTACATCGAAGAACCGGACGGCTGGCGCACGAATATCTACAATCTTCCCGTGGTTGGTGCTTCCGATGGCGGTGCGTTCACCACCGTGCAGGATCTTGCAACCCTGTGGCAGGCGTTCTGGAGCTATGCGATCGTGCCCGCAGGCGCTGATAGAGATCTATGTCCAACCGTATGTACAAGCAGAGTCTGAGGGTGAACACATCTATTACGGGCACGGGCTGTGGATTACGCACGATCTGGGCCGTATCAGCCAAACAGCGATCGTTGGTAGCGACGCGGGGGTTTCGTTCAAATCGAGCGTGTATCACGCCGAAGAGTTGCTGGTCACGGTGATCTCCAATACCACCGGCAGCGCGTGGCCCGTGCTGCGCGATATCGACACCGCATTGCAGGCCGAGCGCATGCGGTGATAGTTGGGCGGCCTACGAGTGACTCCGCGAACTGCTGAGTTTGGGCATAGCGGTTGATCGTATTGGCCGCTAGGTGCAATCGTACGTTCAGTAACACCTAGACATGCCGTGCTATGATTTTGTCAGACGGTTGCAGGCAAGCGAGCGGTGATGAGCAATCAGTACGATCTGTCTGGCACATTCAACGGCCAGGTCAACATCAATAGCACGATCATCGAGGCCGCGCACGCCTACGATGTGCGCGGCCTGGCCAACCCGTACCTGGGTCTCCGACCCTTCAGCTATGCCGAGCGCGATCGGTATGCCGGGCGCGACCGCGAGGTGCAGGTTGCAGTCGATCTGCTGACGCAACCGGGGGCCGAGCGCCCGCTGCTGTTCGTCACTGGTGCGTCGGGGAGCGGCAAATCGAGCTTTGCGCAGGCCGGGCTCGTTCCTGGATTAGAAGTGTACTATGCCCAACGCAGCGTTGCGCTGCGCCACGCGGCGCTGCGGCCCGGCGCGCACCCAATGGCGGCCTTCGCCGCCGCGCTCGGCAGCCTCGGGCTCGCGGCCGACCCGCCGTTTGCGGCGGTGCTGCCGTTCATGACGGGTGTGCCCAGCCCGGCCCCGGCAGCGGTACGCTACGACGATGGTCGCGTTGATCTGCTC
>JAYUYF010000125.1:0-5233 GCA_043752605.1 Roseiflexaceae bacterium | reverse complement strand
ATCACCCCCACCCCCCTCTCCGATACGGAGAGGGGGCCATGGCGGCGGGGTGGCGGCGGACGTTGCGGGTGGGCGGCGGGTGGGCACGGGCGGGTGCGGGCGTGCGGGCGCGGCGGGTGGTCGGACGCAGCATGCTGCGTCCCTACGGGTCACCACCAACGATCGCCCGCAACGTCGCGCCGCCGCGCGCCCACCCGTGATCTGCCAACCACGCGCGTTCATCATCGTTCACTGGTGCGTCGAGGTCGACCGTCAATTGTCGATTGCGTACACGGTCGATCATCGTGAATCCTGCCACGGCCAGGCGCTGCACAACCGCAAACAGCGGGTCGCCGTCGGGCACATCGATCACCCAGGCCAATGGTACGCCGCGCGCCACCAGCGCTTCTTGCAACGCCGCCACCGCTGCGCCGTCTGCGTGCAGTGTCTGCGGGGAAACTTCGCGCTGGAGACAGTGCGCCGCCAGCAGCCCGGCCGCTTCGCCGATGGTCCACTCGACCGGGTGCAAGCGGTACGCTCCGTTTGACAGGTGAGTGGTGCCAATATTTTTGCAGGCGGGCAGCAGATTGGGTGCGGTCTGCGGGATCAGCGCGCCAAGTGGAATCTGAAACGGCAGCGTGGGGGCAAAATGCGAGCGCGGGTTACCCGGCGCGGGGTGCAGATCCATAAAGTACCAGCCGATGCCGACCGAATCGGCGTGATGCTGCGCGCGCGCACTGGTCTTGCCCACCGCCAGGATCTCGTCGGCGACGATCCGGTGGCGCGCAATGATCCGCCGCGATTCGCGGATATACGGGGCTAGCGAGAGCCCGTCGGCGCTGCCCATGACCTCGGGCACCAGGCGTAGTTCGGGGTAGCCGGTGCCGCCACCGTCATCGCGCGGGCACGCGGTCTGCAACCAGTACAAAAATGCCAGCGACAGGTGCTTTGCGGCCTGGTGCGCGGCGGCGGCCGCGGCGTGTGGCACATCGATGATCGTGGCATCGTGGTAATCGTTGCTGTTCCAGTTGATCAGTGCCAGATCACGTGCCACACCCAGCACTTCGGCAGACATGAGCCGCCGGTAGGTCCAGAACGGTGACAACCCCGTGCCGCCGCGCGCGAAGACCGCAAACGGGCGCGGGCTGCCGTCGTCATCTGTCAGCGTCAATGTGAACGGCTGGGCATCGCGGATGCGCCCGTAATCGGGCGGCGGGGCGATCGTGTGATTTTCACCCGCACAGTATTCCACCGCAAAACAGTAGGTGAAGCCCTGCACTTCGCCCGGTCGTGCCACCACAGGAGCGAGCGCCTCGCCGGTATCGCCGCGCGCCTCCGCCCCCACGACGTAGTCAACCCCCGCCAGCGGCAACAGTTCGCCCGTGTCGGTCGCATCGAGTACCATCGTTGCGTGGAGCGTATCACCCCGCACCCCCGACCCCTCTCCCACAGGGAGCGCGGGCAGCAAGTTCAGCGCAACAATGCGACCTTCGCTTATGTCAACTGATTGTACCTGTGTCTCGCGCAGGATCACGAGGCGACCAGCGGCGACGTGTGGTGCAAGCATGGCATCGATCACGGCTGCGCCGACGGCGGGTTCAAAGCACAGATCGCTGACCCACGCATCGCCCGGATTGAGCGGCGTGCCATCCGGCATCGTAGCGACGCCGTAGCGATCGCGGTAGTGCTGGCGGATGGCGCTGCGCAGGGCCATGTAGCTCCGCGTGCCACCAAACTGCTCGATGTAGCGATGTTCGTCGAGCGCCGAAACGCCCTGGCTGCTGAGTTGCCCGCCCAGCCAGCGCGTCGCTTCGGTGAGCACCACGCGCTGCCCGGCATCACAGGCTGCCAGCGCAGCCGCGACACCGCCCAGTCCGCCGCCGATGATCGCAATATCGGTCTGGAGATCGGGCACAGCTCTTGCCTTTCTCGTGCATTACGGCGCTGCAGGCCGCGCTGTATCGGAACGAGTCATTTTACCGCGCGTGCAACTCGATCAGGTCGCCATTCTCGGTCAAAAGATACATGGGAGCAGCCGCAACCCGATACGTGCAGGCATCATGAGCGTTTCTCTAGGTCAAAATCGACCTCGAACAGCCGACCCCATGGTTGATAGGTGCTCCCCGGTACGAGCTGCCAGCGCGCGCCGAGATCGGGCAAACTGGCCAGATGCGCGGCGAGGTGCTGTGCGATCAACGCACTCGTGGCCGCCAGGTGCGCGGTGGTCGGGTCGCTGATGCCGTGCGTCTGTTCTAGCCAGTCGCGCGCACTGCTACGTGCAAGATGCTGGTAGCCCCAGTCTTCCACCAGATGATGCACCAGCGCGTACTCGGCCGCCTGGCGTTGCGCAGCGGTTGTGGCGTACAACCACGCGTTCCCCTGCGCCAGTGCGGTGCCCACGGTGTTGCCCGCCGTATTCCAGGCGCCGTAGGCGGCCAGCTGTGCCAGTGGCAGCTGTGCGGCGAGCAACGCGACCAGCACCGGGTCAGCACCGTTGGGGTAGGCGATATCGGCCACCACCACCGGGCGCTGGTGTACCTGCGCTGCCACCCGCGCCACCAGCGCGGCAAGTTCGGGCGTGCGCGCCGTGCGCTCGTCGTCGGCAAACGCTGGTTGCCACTCGGTGCGGCGCGGTGAGGGCGCGTTCACCGCCACAAAAAGATCCGCATTGTCGCCATCAAGCACACCGCCACACGCCAGGATCTGGCGCTCGACCGTGGTGCGCGCCGGGCCATCTTCATACGGCGCGATGATCTCGGCTCCGGCGGCGGGTGCATACTCGACGGCAAACGCGGGCGTGCGCCCGTGCAGTTTGTTGATCGCGCGGATCAGCAGCGCACAGCCGACTTCATCTGCGCCGGGATACATCAGCAACTCACCGCGCGCGGGTGCGCCGAGCACCGCATCCCAGCTCGCGAGCCAGCGTTTCTCACGGCTGCCGAGGCCGTAGGGGCTGGTATCATCACTGCTGATTACCAGCAAATCGAGCACATCATCGTGCAGCAGGTGCAGCGCAGCCAGGTTCAGCGTGTGGTTGCGCAGACGGCGGCGCAGGAAATCGGCGCGGTGCGCGGCGGGCACGGCAGCCTGGGCGGCAGCGAGCGCGGCGGCGACAGCTTGGCCCTGCTGCGCGCGGTCGAGCAGCTGCGAAAGGCGGTAGAGCGCGGTGCCGTATTGCTCCCAGTAGACTGGCTCTTCGAGGTTGTAATCGGCGTTCGAGACGCGCGTGATCACGCTGAAGGCCGTGAGCTTGAGCTGCGGATTGTCGCGCCGTATCTCGCGCAGCAGATCGAGGCGCGCCACCAGCTGCCCGGGCGTCTCATCCGTGATGCGCGCAGCGATCAGGCCGCCCGAGGTCAGCATCTCGAGATCGACGATCAGCGCATCGAGCGACGGCGCGGTATCCTGCAACCAGTCGGCCAGCGCCGCCACATCGCCCGGCGTCCGCAGCCGGGGCAAGAGCGCGCGCGGCGGCAGTACCAGCGTGGCACCAGCGGTAGCCGCGATTTGCGCCGGGTAGCGCAGATTGACGGGTCGTTCATCGAGCGGCAGCAGGCCGATGTGCATGGAATTACCCTCGTAGGGCCGAAGCATTCCGGCGCGCGCTAGCTAAGCGCGCGCCGGGATGCTTCGGCCAATTGCGGCCCAACAAAATGCGCTAATCCGGCGAGGGTCGGCATCCACACGACCCGCCGATGCGCGGAAACCGCCGTCCACCGATCCACCGATGTGCGGGGCTAGCATCCACGGGCCGAAGCATTCCGACGGCGGGTCTCCGGGAATGCTCTGGCCGACTTTGCCCGTCACCCGGCCATCTCCGCACGATGCCCGGCGGCGTGGTCGATGATCCGTTGTGCCCAGAACGCCAGATCCTGCTGCGTACCTGCGGGGCGCACGACGGCGGGATCGGGGCACGCCTGCACCGCCTGCTGCGCCACGGTGAACGCGCTCGCGAGGCGGCTCATGACCTTCTCGCGCGTGAGCTGGGCATTGGTTGCGCGGCGCTGGTCATTGAACGCATCGATTCCTACCAGCGTGGCGCGGATCTGCGCGGGAGTACTGAAGTTGAAGGCCGGCAGCTCGTCCTTGAGCAGGCGCGCCATACCGTACGTGCCATCGGCCACGTGCGCCACGATATCGTGCGGCGACCAGCCATCGGCGCGGATCGGCGCGTGCCAGGCGGCATCATCGAGCGCCATGGCGGCATCATCGAGCGCATCGTGCTCGTGGGCTAGCGCGGCAAGCATCGTTTCACGCGTCATTGCAAGCTCCTTGTCGTCGGGTGTTGGGCGCGATGATAGCATAGGTTGCGCCTGCGCGGCGCGGCGGACGGGTGGCGCTGCCCCTGCACCCCGCTGGCGGGTGCTCGCGCCCCGCCAGACTACCCCGTAAGGCGGCCAGATCTGTAGTCGTGGCCAGTCGCATCACGCATGCCCGGTTGCGGCGCACCACGCCAGCATTGCCGGGCGGGCATCTCGCTTCCGCAAGACCTTCCTGTTGACGTCGGGACAGACATCACCCAACCGGAACATCGGTTCGTGGAGTGGGCCGGGGGTTACGTCACTGGCGCAATCGGTGTGCGGACTTCAGGGTGACAAGGTTTAGTTGCACGCAAAAGCGCGAAGCCCCAGATCCCCTGGTTCACGAATCGCGCGCGTTATGTTCGGCGGTAGCGACGGTCTCCGAATTTCCCAGCGCGTAGATTTCTTTTCCCGCGCGCATCCGCCGATCGATCCTCCCACGCCAGGCGTGGTAGCGCCACCCGAAGGGTATTCGTTGCTGCGAGAACGAAAAGAGCGCTTCATGAAACAATGGTTGGAGCGCCGCTTCTTGCAGCGTTGGACAAACACGCGCCGCCACAGCGCGACCATCGAGCCCGAAGCGCTGCCGGTGTGCCAATATGAGTTGTTCCAATGGCACTGGATCTACCGTGTCCTGAATTCGACCCCATGTGATAAAGTAGCGTACGGTGCCAGTATCAAGGTGAACTGCGACGGCAACAAGATGTTCCATTTCGGTACTCCTTTTGTCTTGGCACATCAAAATGATTGCGATCGCAGCACAGCCGTTGCCATTGCCCGGTGCGATATCCGGCGCTTGGAGATCAGGCGTAAATTCACTCGCGTACCCTCCTTCTACCACAGCCAGTGTCTATCTTTTAGGCGTGCAAGGTGTCGAGCCAGGTTGCTGCTGTACTGTTGCGCCCCGATGTGCGGTTTGGGGGTTCGAAGGGGCTGAAAGGCCCCTCGCGGGG
>JAYUYF010000124.1:0-2005 GCA_043752605.1 Roseiflexaceae bacterium | reverse complement strand
GGCGTGCGGCGGCGGCGATCGATGGTCATCTGCTGATCCACCCGGTGGTGGGCATGACGCGCCCGGGTGATGTGGATCATTATAGCCGGGTGCGGATCTACCGCGCACTCGCCGAGCAGTATTACGACCAGGAGCGTACGTTGCTCAGTCTGTTGCCGCTGGCGATGCGGATGGCCGGGCCGCGCGAGGCGCTCTGGCACGCGATCATCAGGCGAAATTTTGGCGCAACGCACTTTATCGTCGGCCGTGATCACGCCGGGCCGGGCAACGACAGCAATGGCAAGCCATTTTACGGGCCATATGACGCACAGGAGCTGGTGGCGGCGCACGCGGCCGAGATTGGCGTGGCGATGGTACCGTTCCGCGAATATGTCTATCTGCCCGACGACGACCGCTACGTGGCTGATGACGAAGTACCGTCAGGCGCAAAGACCGCCACAATCTCGGGCACCCAGGTGCGCGAGCAGTACCTTGCGCAGGGCGTGGCGCTACCGCCGTGGTTTACCCGCCCCGAGGTAGCGACGATCCTGGCGCAGACCTACCCGCCGCGGCACCGGCAGGGCGCCTGTATCTGGTTTACCGGGCTCAGCGGCGCGGGCAAGTCCTCGGTGGCCGAGGCGCTGACCGAGATGCTGCTCGAATATGGTCGCCAGGTGACACTGCTCGATGGCGATGTGGTGCGCACACAGCTCTCGAAGGGCCTTGGTTTCAGCCGTGAAGACCGCGATGCCAACGTGCTACGGATCGCATATGTAGCGAGCGAAATCGTGCGCCACGGCGGGATCGCGATTGCGGCCGCGATCAGCCCGTATACCGCGACACGGGCCGAGGCGCGACGGATGATCGGCAGCGGGTTTATCGAAGTCTTTGTCGATACGCCGATCGAGATCTGCGAAGCGCGCGATGTCAAGGGCATGTACGCGAAAGCACGACGCGGCGAGATCAAAGGCTTTACCGGCGTAGATGACCCGTACGAGCAGCCCGCGCATCCCGAGCTGCGGATCGACACCAGTGGTGCGCGGCCCGAGGATGGTGCGCGCGAGATCCTGCTGCTGCTGGAGGGGCGCGGCTTGATCGTGCGGTAGCGACGGCCGGGTAAACGGGCGACACGTGACCGAGTGCGGATAGGGATAACGAGGAGACGCAACATTTTGCGTCTTTACATCACCCTGTCACCGTATCCATCTTGTCACATCAAAAGGAGGCAACCCATGAGCAACATCATCACCAGCCACGCAGACCGGGTGCTGACGATCGTGATCAGCCGTGAGGCGCAGCGCAACGCGTTGAACGCGGCGACGCGCGCCGAGATCATCGCGACGCTACGCGCTACTGACGCAGACGCAGATATCGGCGCGGTGATCATCACTGGGGCGGGCGACAAGGCGTTTGTGGCGGGCGCAGATATTGGCGAATTGCGGGCGCTGGCTGATGCCGATGACGCGCGCCAGATGAGCGAAGAGTCGCACGAACTGGGCTTTCTGATCGCCGACATGACCAAACCGGTGATCGCTGTGATCAACGGCTACGCGCTCGGTGGTGGGCTGGAACTGGCGATGGCGTGCGATATCCGGTTGGCGGCCGATAGCGCGAGCATGGGGCAACCCGAAATCGACCTCGGCATCATCCCCGGCTGGGGCGGCACGCAGCGGCTGCCGCGGCTGGTGGGCGGCGGAATGGCGTTGCTGCTCTGCCTGAGCGGCGAGCGGATCAGCGCCGCCGAAGCGCTGCGGATCGGGTTAGTGGAGCGCGTGTATCCCGCCGCCGAGCTGCCGGGTGAGGCGCAGAAATTCGCGGCGGCGTTGGCGCGCAAAGCGCCCACCGCAGTCGCGGCGATCAAGCGCGCGGTGGCGCAGGGCGCAGCGATGTCGTTGCGCGATGCGTGTTTGTTCGAGGCCGGGTTATTTGGCGCAGTGGTGGCCAGTGCGGATGCGAAGGCCGGGTTGAGCGCATTTTTGGAGCGCGGGCGAAGGGCGTAGGGGCGAAGCATTTTGCCGCTCTGGCC
>JAYUYF010000123.1:0-5240 GCA_043752605.1 Roseiflexaceae bacterium | reverse complement strand
CGCCACCGTACAGGAAAATCCCGGCAGCACCTCTGGCGACGCCAGCACCATCGTATCACGGTAGGCTTTTGCCGTACCATCCGGGTGGTGAACAATGACTTCGCGCGAGCGCGGATAGATGACCCAGACCAGCGATGTCCCTGCTGCGAGCAGATCGCGGACGTTCTCACGTACGTCGGTTGCGGTCTCGCCTGGCGAGACAACTTCCACACCGACATACCCACTGCCAACCTGTTTGAGCCAGTCGCGTATCAATGCTGCCAGCACAACCGCGATTGCACCATGGAATGCACCAGGTGGGATCGTCTCGTATAACTCCCCGTGAACGAGCTCGTAGCGCATATCTTTGCCAGGCATGCGCGAAAGCTCCTCCACACTCATTCGCTGGTGGATAGCTGCGATCATGTTCGCCTACTTTCCGACATACGGATCCCGCACAGAATTGTAGCACGATGCACAAACGACGTGTTGCGCGTGAGCCGCGGCGAATGGCCTACCCGCCGTGGCTCACGCGCACCAGCGCGTCGAGTGCGGCGGCCGCGCGGCCAGCGTCGAGCGCGGCGGTTGCCAGCGCAAGCGCGGCGGGCCAGCTATCGGCCAGATCGGCGGCGATCAGCGCGGCGGCGGCGTTGAGCAGCACGACAGCGCGTGGCGCACCGCGTTCGGCACCACTGAGAATCGCACGGGTCAGCGCCGCGTTCGCCGCCGCATCGCCACCCGCGAGTGCCGTGCGTGCTGCCGGGGCGATACCGAGATCACTGGCGTTGAGGGTGTACGGTTCGGCGATCTGCGTGTCGCGGACTTCAATAATGGTGTTGGGCCCATCGAGCGCCAGCTCGTCGAGCCCGTCGTGGCCCGCGATCACCAGCGTGTGCGTCGTGCCGAGGCGTGCGAGGGCACCCGCCAGCAGCGTCGCCGCCGCCAGCGTGGGTACGCCGAGTACCTGATGCCGGGCAGCCGCCGGGTTGGCGAGCGGCCCGAGCAGGTTGAACGCGGTGCGAATGCCAATTTCACGCCGTACCGGCCCGGCGTGCCGCAAGGCGGGGTGGAAATTTGGCGCAAACATGAACCCGATACCTGCCTGCTCGATACAGCGCGCCACCGTAGCCGCATCGAGGTCAATCTGCACTCCCAGCGCTTCGAGCACATCGGCCGAGCCACACGCGCTCGACATCGCGCGGTTGCCGTGTTTGGCCACGCGCGCGCCCGCACCGGCGGCGACGAATGCGGCGGTGGTCGAGATGTTGAACGTTCCCGCACTATCGCCACCCGTGCCGCAAGTATCGAGCAGTGGGCCAGCGACGCTGACGCGCAGCGCGTGTTGACGCAGCGTGCTGGCCATGCCGGCGATCTCGTCTGCCGTCTCGCCGCGCAGGCTGAGCGCCATCAGAAACGCACCGATCTGGCCGGGCGTCGCGTCACCGCGCATAATGGTATCGGTGGCGGCGGCGGCCTCAGCGTGCGTCAGCGTGCGGCCACAGTGCAGCGCAATAATCGTATTTCGGATGCTCATGGATGCTCCGGCAGTGGTGGATCCGGCTGGCATTGTACCCGATCGTGGCACGGCGGGCGCGGCTATCGTATGGCCGCATGAGATGCTACAATACCCGCGTGTCGGCGACGTGTCGACGGTTCCCGTAGATCGAGAGTAATGGAGCGATGATGCGCTATCCACGAATAATCCTGTTGAGCGTTGTCCTCGCACTGGCGGGTGTAATCGGTGTGGCCGCAGCTGCTGGCAACACGGTCTACGTGCCGATGGTTGGCAAACCCGCGCCACCGCCTGCTACGGCGACGCCACCGGCGGCAAATGTGGCACAGCAACTGCTCGATCTCACCAACGCCGAGCGCAGCCGGATCAGTAATTGCCCGGCGCTGGTGCTCAACCCACAGCTCACTGCGGCGGCGCAGACACACGCGGCGGATATGGCGACAAACAATTTCATGGAGCACGCCGGATCTGATGGATCGAGCGCGGGCGAACGCGCACTGCGGGCCGGTTATGGCAGCGGCGTTGTGGGCGAAAACATCGCGGCCGGCTACGCGACGGCGCAGAGCGTGTTCACCGCCTGGATGCGTAGCGGCGGCCACCGCGATAATCTGCTCAATTGTAGCTACACCGAGACAGGCATCGGCTACCAGAGCCGCACGGGGACGACCTACACACAGTATTGGACGCACATGTTTGCGCGCCCGTGATGGCGCGTGGTTACGGGTCGTTGCCGGCCGCTTCGATGTATTCGATTGATTGATGGCGGAAATAGGTATTGTACAATTCGGCGTAATGCCCGCCGCGCGCCAGCAACCCGTCGTGGGTACCCTGCTCGATAATTTGCCCGTGCGCCAGCACGATGATCCGATCGGCGCGACGCACCGTGCTGAGGCGATGCGCGATCACAACCGAGGTGCGGTCGGCCATCGCGGCATCGAGCCCCTCCTGGATCAGCGTCTCGGTGAGCGGATCAACGCTGGCGGTGGCTTCGTCGAGGATCAGGATCGCCGGATCCTGGAGCAACACCCGCGCCAGCGCCACCAGCTGGCGCTGCCCCATCGAGAGCGCGCCACCACGCTCGCCCACCAGGGTATCGAGCCCCTGCGGCAGCCCCATGAGCCAGTCGCCACCCGCCACACGATGCGCCGCACTGAGGACGGCGGGATCATCGGCATCCGGGCGGCCGTAGCGAATGTTGTCGCGCACGCTGCCATCAAACAAAAATGGTGCCTGGGTCACAAAGCCGAGCCGCGCGCGGTATGCGGCCAGATCGAGCGCACGAATATCGATCCCGTCGATCGTGAGACTGCCGCGCTGAAATTCGTAGAAGCGCGCGATCAGACGCACGATACTCGATTTACCGCTGCCGGTGTGCCCGACGAGCGCGATCGTCTCGCCAGCTGTAATAGCGAGCGAGAAGTCGTGCAACACCTGAGCAGATACGTCATCGGCCGCTGCACGATCCTCGGCGGTGACGCTGAGGGTGGCGGGTGGGCGCTCAGCATAACTAAAATTGACCTGCGCAAAGGTAATCGCTCCCGCAATCGTGGCGTGCTGTATTGCGGCGTGCTGTACCACACGCGGCTCGGCATCGATCAGCGCAAAGACGCGTTCGCCAGCCGCCAGCCCGAGCTGGAACTGGCTCCAGAACGAGGCGATACTCGTGAGTGGGAACCAGAAGAGCACGACGCCCTGCAAAAACAGATACCATTCACCCGTCGTGAGCTGGTTGGCGCGCACCAGTTGGCCGCCCTGATAGACCAGCGCCGCCGTACCGATCGCCGCCAGGATATTGAGCAGTGGGAAGATACTGCTGAAGACATAGCGCGTCCGCATGTTGACGCGCCGTGATTGCTGGTTTACACCAAGAAACTCATCGTAGACCATCTGCTCGCGGCGAAAGGTCTTGGCGACGCGAATGCCCGCGACGGTCTCCTGGATGTGACCGCTCACCACCGCGTTCATACGGCGCGAACGCGTGATGCTATCGCGCGCGATCACGCGGAAGCCAAGCGCGGTGCCGATGATCAGCGGCGCGAGCGCGATCAGCACCAGCGCGAGTTGCAGATCGACAAACAGCAGATAGGCCAGTAACACCACGATCAGCAGCAACTGGCTCAGCAGATCCATTGTCAGCGTCATGACCTGCGAGAAGGTGGCGGTATCCGAGGTGACGCGGCTGACGATTTTGCCCGAGGCAAACTGGTCGTAGAACGACATATCACGCGCCAGCACGGCATCGGCGGCATCTTCGCGCAATTTGAGCACGACCGCACCGATCGCCCGTGCCGAGAGTTGCCGCCGGATCGCGTTGAAGACCCACGAGCCGCTGCCCGCCACCACCAGTGCGGCCGCGATCAGCGCCAGCGCGGAGAACGGCGCGGCGAGCCTGAGCGCATCGATCGCATACGAGATCAGCAGCGGCAACCCGGCATCGAGCAGCGTGGTGGCGATGATCGCCGCGACGGCGAAGCCGATCCGGCGGCCCTGCGGCCGGAAGTAGCCCAGAATGCGCTGGACGAGCTGGCCGTCGGTGTACGTACGGTCGTAGCCTTCGGCATCGAGGCCATCAAACAGAAACCCCACGGCCTCAGCTCCTCTCGCCTGCGAGCACCGGTTCGAGCGGCGGCAGCGTCGTATCATAGCGCGCAAAGATCCGGCGGTAGTGCGGCGAATGGCGCAGCAGATCGTCGTGGCTGCCGCTCGCCACCAGACGCCCCGCATCGAGCACCAGGATCACATCGGCCCAGCGGATCTGCGCGATACGGTGGGTGATCAGCAGCGTGGTACGGCCGCGCTGCGCGACCGTGATCGCGCGCTGGATCTCGTCTTCGGTCTTGCTATCGATCGCCGAGGTCGCATCGTCGAGGATCAGGATGCGCGGGTCGCTCAGAAAAGCGCGCGCAAGCGCGACGCGTTGGCGCTGGCCACCTGAGAGCGTCATGCCGCGCTCGCCCACAACGGTATCGTAGCCAGCGGGCAGCGCGCTGATAAAGGTATGCGCCTGGGCGGCGCGCGCCGCGTCTTCGATCTGCGCGCGGCTAACATCGCTTGCACCAAAAGCGATATTCTCGGCGATACTGCGTGAGAACAGGAAGATATCCTGCTCGATCTTTGCCACCTGCGCGCGCAAGCTATCGAGGTTCCAATCGCGCACATCGACGCCATCGATCAACACCCGTCCGCCGCTCGCATCATACGTGCGGTTGACCAGCTGCGAGAGCGCACTCTTGCCGCTGCCGGTCTGACCGACAATTGCCGCCGTACTGCCCGCAGGAATGCGAAATGAAAGACCGCGCAGGACCGGCGTTTCGCCAGATTGCGCCGACTGGTAGCCAAAATCAACCTGGTCGAAGACGATCTCACCCGCGATCGGTGCGCTGCGGCCGCTGCGATTCTGATCGAGATCGCTGGTCTCGGTGATGATCTGCAGAATACGGCGCGCGCCCGCGATACCAGATTGGACCGTCGAGAGCGCAAAGATCGAGATAAAGGTCGGGAAGCGCAAGACACTCATCAAGCCCATCATGCCGATCACCTCAGCGATCCCGATCGTGCCGTTGCGGTAGAGCCAGATTGTATGGAGCAGCGCCGCGCCGAGCGCGATCCCGTACAGCAGCAGCGGCAGGTAGCGCGCCTCGATCAGCCCTTGCTGCACAAACAGATCGCGAAACTTGCGCGCGCTGTTGCGAAACTTGACGCGCTCGTAGGCTTCGCGTCCCGCCGCTTTGACAACCTCGATGCCCGA
>JAYUYF010000122.1:0-2013 GCA_043752605.1 Roseiflexaceae bacterium | reverse complement strand
GGTGCCGTGCTGGCGCATGGCCCGACCGCCACAGTGCTGGCGGACGAGCGTTTGCGTGAACGCGGCATCGGCTGGGCGCGGCCGACACAGTATGCGCTGGCGGCGCGGGCGCAGGGCAGCTGGCCGGCCGCGCAGCCGCTGGCGACCACGATCGATGGGCTGCGCGCGGGGCTGCGCGGCCCACTCCAGATCCGCCCGCCCGCACCGCCCGCCGCCGATGCGGTGACCGAGCCGCTGGTGCGCACTGAACGGATCAGCTATACCTACCCGAGCGGCGTCACCGCGCTCCGCGACGCAACGCTCCAGATCGTGCGCGGCGAGACTGTGGGGCTGCTGGGGCGCAACGGTGCGGGCAAGAGCACCCTCGTGCGGCACCTCAACGGGTTATTGCGCCCCAGCAGCGGGCGGGTGCAGGTGATGGATCTGGACACGCAGCGCGTCAGCGTGGCACGCTGCGCGCGCCACGTCGGCATTGTGTTCCAGGATATCCGCAATCAGCTGTTTGCGCGCAGTGTGCGTGAAGAGTTGGCGTTTGGCCCGCGCAACCTGGGCTTCAAACCTGAACGTGTGCGTGAGCTGGTGGATCAGACGCTGCGCGTACTCCAGCTCGAAACTGCCGCCGACACGCACCCGTACGACTTGCCCGCACCGCAGCGGCGACTGGTGGCGGTGGGTGCGGCGCTGGCGATGGACGTCGATCTGCTGGTGCTCGATGAGCCAACCGCCGGCCTCGATGTCGCGTCGGTCGAGCTGCTCGGCGATGTGATCCGCGTGACGGCAGCGCAGGGCAAGAGTGTGCTGGTGGTGACCCACGACCTCGATTTTTGTTTCGAGCGGCTCGATCGGGTGGTGATCATGCGCGATGGCCAGATCACGCACGATGCGCCCACTCATACCCTGCGCGCCGATACGCCGCAGCTGGTGGACAGCGTGGGGTTGCCGTTGATGTTGCGGGTATAAGCTTCTTCGTGTGGTACTCTCACTCGAAATCTGGCGGCTGTGTGCGGCTGCGCGCCGCTGCGGCAGGCGGCGCTGCCCCTGTTGTGTGCGGCTGCGCGCCGCTGCGGCAGGCGGCGCTGCCCCTGCACCCCGCTGGCGGGCGCAACGCCCCGCCAGACCACCCCGTAAGGCGGCTGGTCATGCGCCACTGGCCGGGTTGTTCACGCATGCCCGGTTGCGGCAAACCGCGCGTCGCGTTGTCATGCGTACATCACATTGCAAACTGTGAGTATATGCGTACAAGAGGGGCACAGTCAGGCATAGATACTGTTGGCGAATGATGAGACGCTGCGGCGAATCGGTCATTCTGAGGCTCGCAGGCCGAAGAATCCCGGTCTTCATGATGTACAGAATCGCGAATCAGGAATTCGCCAGCAGTATCGAGATACGTGTAAAAACATGCAATACACGTTTTCGTGTATTAGGCTTTGTGTTATTTCTGAAACGTTTCGTTCGCGCACTGTGCAACGTCTCGCGAGCAATGCACAATCGCTACCTGTGGAGTAGCCAGCAAGGACTGCAGTAGGTGGCGATAGGCTACGGTGGCGGCGTAGTGCGCAGCAAATCCTCAGGTATATCGAGCGCGAGGATTTGCTGTGGCACGTCAACAAGTCCCAGCCGCCCGAAATAGGGAGAGCCCGAGCCAACATCGATCAGAAAGGCGCGGGTGTAGTCGTACCGATAGATCACGCCGCGATCGTCGGCCAACCAGCCGATCGGTTGAAACGGAAGCCGATCCATCCAGGGTCGCAGCAGCCAAGCTGTTGCCTGCCGCCCGGTGGCAACGATCAGGGTCTGCGTGGCGCGGTCGAAGATGCCAAGCCCATCGACGCGCCACGTCGAGCGGGTAGGAGTCAATCGCCGCGCTCCGGTCGTCAAGACGATAGTACGTTCCGGCTGCGTGGCCCACTCGTCCAACGGTGCGGAGCTTGAAAACGATCTGATGTGGAAACCTGGTGCATTAGGTGCGGTGGGCACGAAGATAACCCGTCGTTCGTCACGGAGAAAATAGAG
>JAYUYF010000121.1:0-2016 GCA_043752605.1 Roseiflexaceae bacterium | reverse complement strand
ACCGCTTCCCGCGCTATCTGACGACGACGACGTTTCCAGCCACATTTCTCGCCAGGTACAGCTATCCTGTTTGTCCGGTGTCTACGTGATTTCCCTATAAGACGCACTACGAGCACTGCGGGCACAAAGGGATACACAGGATCTGCAGCCGCCACGAGCGCGTACCGCCGCAGCAACGCCTCGGCGCGCCTACGCGGGCTGGATCACGGCGCGCGCCAGCTGTTCAAGCCCGGCGAGGTCATCGAGTGCCAGCCACTGGAGCATCAGGCGTTGCACGCCCTCAGCGCGCAGGGTCGCGAGCTGTGGCCCGAGTTCGTCGGGTGTGCCGACGACCACGCCGCGCTCCCGCAGCGCATCGACCGACTGGCCGGCTGGTAGCCGCTCGCGCACCGCGCCCGGACTCTGGCCAAAGGTCAGCCCGGTCATCAACGTGCGCTTCACCGCCGTGCGCGGGCGGGCGGCCGCATCGAGCAGCCCATCGAGCGTGGCGTTCAGCGCCGCAAAGCGGGCCGCCGTCAGGTACACACCGTTCCACTGATCCGCATAGCGCGCGGCGAGCGGCAGGGTGCGCCGCGGCCCGTTGCCACCGACCACGAGCGGTGGGCCAGCGCGGCGGGCCGGCCGCGGCAAGAGTTGCGCGTCGCGGAGTTTGTAGTACTGGCCCGCATAGTGTTGCGGCCCGTCGCCTTTGAGCAGGCGCGCGGTGACATCGAGCGCCTCTGTGAAGCGCGCGAAGCGCTCCGGCGTCTCCAGCAGCGGGTAGCCAAACATGGTGTGTTCGCGCACATTCCAGCCGGCACCCAGCCCCAGTTCGAGCCGACCGCCCGACAGGTCATCGATCTGCGCTGCCATGCGCGCCATCATAATCGGGTCGCGGAAGCTCACCGGCGCGACCAGCGGACCGAAGTCGATGCGCCGGGTGTGCGACGCCGCCCAGGTGAGCGACACCCAGAGTTCGAGCGAATCCTGGGCGGGGGGCTCAGGATCGGTGAAGTGATCCGAGCGGTAGATGCCGGCAAACCCGAGTTGCTCGACGGCCGCACACAGCCGCTGCCAGCGCCGCCAGGTCAACCCTTGCTGGCCCTCGATCATGATCGCGATATCCATGCGCGCTCCTCATACCGTCAGTGTCACGATGTCGGTCTTCGCTCGTTTACGACCAACAAGCTGTTCACACCATTATAGATCCACCAGTATCAGCCCATCTCATGATCTGTGCCAGTAAACTGGCTCGCCAGCCGTTCGCGTAACGATTGTGCGTGGGAGATCACCAGGCGGCCTGCGACTGCGGGATCGCGCTGCGCGCGAGCATCACAATCACCGTACACGCGCTCAAGAGCAAGCTGGTACTATAAGCGCAGGGTAGCGTTGGATCGGAGATACCCCGCGCACCTGGTAAACGACTGCGCACAAATCTGCTGGCGCGATGACCAGTACCACATGACTGTTGAGGATGCGAATGACGACAGGTTTGCTCGCTGGTGTGGCGCGCACCGACATTACACCACCGATTGGTATCGCCCACGCGGGATGGGGCGCGCAAACCCATCAGCGCGCAACCGGCGTCGATCTGCCGTTGTGGGCCACCGCACTTGCACTGCGTGATGGCGACGAGACGATCGTGCTGATCGACATCGATCTCATTTATCTTTGGGAAGAGGAATCGGTAGGTGTGCGCGACGCGGTCTGTACACTCACCGGGCTGCCTGCATCGCACGTGCGCCTGGCATATACCCATACCCACTCGGGGCCAATCAATGGCGTGAGTTGGTCGGCGTGGGGCGGTGCGGGTGTCGACATGGTCGCCGATTATGACCGCGCCCTTGTCCATCAGATTGCGGGGGTAGCCTGGGCCGCACTCCAACGGCTCGAACCCGTACGGATTGCTGCGGGCGATGGTCGCTGTACGATCGGTGTCAATCGGCGTTTTCAACGACCAGAAGATGGTGCGGTGGTCGTCGGGCGTAACTGGAGTGGGCCGGTCGATCCACAGGTACAGCTGGTGCGGATCGACAC
>JAYUYF010000120.1:0-2019 GCA_043752605.1 Roseiflexaceae bacterium | reverse complement strand
TGATACCAACGGTTTTTTACTGCATGTCCTCGTGCATCCGGCCAATACCTCTGACACGAAGAGGGCAGAATGACTCGTGCGCGGTCATCATGCGGCCTTTCCCCGTATGAAAGAGATTCGTGCCTATGTTGGATACAAATCGGCATGTAATGATTAGTTGACGCAGTATACGAAAATTTCGCTCAATATCATCGAGAAACCCGTTGGACAAAGAGGATTTTCGGTTATTCTCAAGCGATAGGTTAGCGAGCAATCCATTGCTTGGACGAGAAGAGATCACCTGAGCGCTCGTGAGTACAATCGGAACTGCGATGTCAGTGAGGCGTTTATTTATCTGAGATCCATGAGATTACTGCTTAACTGCCTCCATCCAAGGGAATAGTTTTTGATCACGCTTTAACGAGTTGCAAACATAGAGACCGCTACGGCAGCGCAGCACATCCCTGCCAGCCGCGTGTAGTGACCGAGCCAATCACGAAGAGTGACCAGCTCGGGGTGCCAGGGCACTTCAGTATGGTACCTTGCGCTGGCTTGCGCTGGCGACGGTCTCCACCTGATGCTATCATTGAAACGGGGATGAGTCCACGGCGCTCTACGGCATCGGTGTCGGCAGATGGAGGAACTGATGGCAGAAGCGACCCACTCTGATCTCACGCTGCGCTACCAGCAGCCAGCCGCGCGCTGGGTCGAGGCGCTGCCGCTTGGCAACGGCCGGCTGGGTGCGATGGTCTTTGGTGGTGTCGCCACCGAGCGGGTGCAACTGAACGAAGACACGCTCTGGTCGGGGGCACCGCGCGCATGGGACAACCCGCAGGCGTACGCGGTGCTCGCCGAGGTGCGGCGGCTGATCGCGGCGGGCGATTACCGCGCCGCCGACCAGCGGTGTCGGCAGATGCAGGGCACGTACACCGAGTCCTATCAGCCACTCGCCGATCTCTCCCTCGACAGTATTGCCGGTGGCGCGGTGACAGACTACACGCGCGCGCTCGACCTGCATACCGCGATCGCGACCACGCGCTACACCGCTGGCGGTGTGACATACACCCGCGAGGCCTTCATCAGCGCCGCCGATCAGGTGATTGTTGTCAGGATCAGCAGCGATCAGCTGGATCAGATCAGCTGCACCGCGCGCCTGAGCAGCCCGCAGCAGTACACGACCCGCGTTGCGGACAGCACGACGCTGCTGCTCAGCGGCCAGTGCCCGCGCCATGTTGCGCCACCGTATTACGCGGTCGCACACCCGATTGTCTACGATCCGGTCGGTGGCGAGGGCATGCGCTTTGCGGTTCAAATCACGGTTGTCGCCGATGGCGGCAGCGTGACCGCGCACCCGGATGGCATCCGGATCGCGCGCGCGCAGACCGTCACACTGCTAATCGCGGCCGCGACGAGCTTCAACGGCTACGACCAATCGCCGGGTCTGGCTGGCCGCGATCCCACCGTGCAGGCGCAGCAGCACACTGTTGCGGCGCTCGCGCGCAACTACATGGAGCTACGTCAGGCGCATGTCAACGACTATCGCCAACTGTTTGATCGGGTCGAACTCGATCTCGGGCCGACAACCGCGAGCCAGCAGCCAACCGATGCGCGCATCCGTGCCTGGCCAGAATCGCACGATCCACAGCTGGTGACGCTGCTGTTTCAGTATGGTCGTTACCTGCTGATCGCTTCGTCGCGGCCGGGCACGCAGCCCGCCAATCTGCAAGGGATCTGGTGCGACGACCTGCGGCCGCCCTGGAGCGCGAACTGGACGCTCAATATCAACACGCAGATGAATTACTGGCCGGCCGAAGTGACCAACCTGGCCGAGTGTCATACACCGCTGTTCGACCTGATCGCGGATCTGGGTGTGACGGGCGCGCGCACCGCGCGCGTGAACTACGGCTGCGGCGGCTGGGTCGCGCATCACAACACCGATCTGTGGCGGCAGAGCGCGCCCGTGGGTGATTACGGCAACGGTGACCCCGTCTGGGCGCAGTGGCCGATGGGTGGGGCCTGGCTCTGCCAGCATCTCTGGGA
>JAYUYF010000119.1:0-2019 GCA_043752605.1 Roseiflexaceae bacterium | reverse complement strand
CGCTCGTCACCGCGCAGATCGATTTCCCCGAGGACGATGTGCCCACTGCGGCGATCGACGCGCCGCTGGCCAGCGCCCAGGCCGGGATCGCGCGGCTGCTGGCGGGAGCCGATCAGGGAATCATCACGCGTCAGGGCGCGCGCGCCGTGATCATCGGCCTGCCCAACGCCGGCAAATCGAGTTTGCTCAACGCATTGTTGCGCAACGACCGCGCGATCGTGACTCCAATCGCAGGCACCACGCGCGACACGCTCGAAGAGACCGCCGACATCGGTGGTGTGCCGGTGGTACTGGTCGATACCGCCGGGTTCGCCGCGAGCGACGACCCGATCGAGCAACTGGGGATCGCGCGCTCGCACCAGGCGCTCGCCGCAGCCGATCTGGCGCTGCTGGTGGTGGATGCCACGCAGCCAATTGGCGCGGACGTGACGCAGATCGCGGCGCTGGCAGGGCCAAAACCGCTGTTGCTCGTGTACAATAAGGCAGATCTGCTCGCCGACACACCACCCGCGCCACCGTTCGCCGTCAGCACGCAGGTGCTGGTCTCGGCGGCTACCGGCGGGGGGATCGCCGATCTGGCGGCACGGGTGGCGGCCCTGCTGCTGGGCGGTGGCGCGCCCGCCGAGCGCCTCGTCACGCGTCCGCGGCAGCGTGATGCCCTGCGGCGCGCCGCCGATGCGCTCGCAGCAGCCCAGGGCGGCGTGCTGGCTGCGGCACCCATCGAGCTAATCGCCGAGGATCTGACGGCGGCGCTCGCCGCGCTCGGTGAGATCACCGGCGATGGCGTCGGCGACGACTTGCTGGCCGAGATCTTCAGCCGGTTTTGCATCGGAAAATAGGTTTCTGTTTCGGAAAATAAGGATCGTGCATGCTCGACCGCTTCCGTTTCGTCCGACCACTACTCGTTCTCGTTCCCGCCGCGCTCTGCTTTTTGGCAGCGCAGGGTACGGGCATCCAGCTCTTTTTCCACCTGTCGTACCTGCTGGTAGCATTGTTGCTGGGCAGTTATCTGTGGGCGTGGATCAATTTGCGCGGGCTGACGCTCACGCGTGAATTGGCCACCGGCCGCGTGCAGGTCGGCGAGCAGGCGCGCGAACGCATGACGCTCACCAATCGCTGGCCATTGCCACGGCTGTGGGTTGAAGTGGTAGATTACTCTGACATGCCGCAACGCCGCAGTGGGTTTGTGGCGTTTTTGCCGGGTGGCGAGGAGCGGCGTTGGCTGGCGCGCACGACGTGTACGCTGCGCGGCCGCTTTGTACTCGGCCCGGCCACGCTGGTGAGCGGCGATCCGTTTGGCATCGTCCGGCTGCGGCGTACGCTCGCTGGCCAGAGCGAGCTGCTGGTGTACCCGCGCACGACGCCGCTGCCCGAATTTGTGTTGCCCGATAGCGATCTGCCGGGCGGTCGCGTCGCACGCGCACGCACATACCAGACCACGCCGAACGTCGCCGCGCTGCGCGAGTATGCACCCGGCGATTCGTTCAGCCGTATCCACTGGAGCAGTACCGCACGGCGCGACCAGTTGATGGTCAAAGAGTTTGATCTCGACCCGACCGCCGAGGTCTATATTGTGCTCGATATGCAGGAGCAGATCCAGCGGCGGCTGGCGGGTGCGCGCGATGAGACCGGCCAGGGGCGCATCCGCGAGCGACGCACGCACGAATCGACCGAAGAATACGCCGTGCAGGCGGCGGGCTCGATCGCGCGCCACCTGATCGAACGCGACCGCTCGGTGGGTCTGATCGCGTGGGGGCGCGAGCGCGAAGTGCTCACTCCCGAGCGCGAAGTGCGCCAGATGGACAAAATTCTGTCATCACTCGCAGTCTTGCGCGCCCACGGTGGCCGCCCGCTCGCCGAGGTACTGGCAGCAGAGCGCGCGCGATTTGGCCGCAACTGCACGCTGGTGATCGTCACCGCTTCTGTCGATGAGCGCTGGACCGAGAGCGTGCAGCAGCTGCGCGAGCGCGGCGTGCGCAGCGCGGTGGTGCTGGTGGATCCCGCCAGTTTTGGTGGTAC
>JAYUYF010000118.1:0-5274 GCA_043752605.1 Roseiflexaceae bacterium | reverse complement strand
CCGCCCGCCCGCGCCCCGCCCGCGCCCCCCGCGCCCACGCCCCGCGCCGTCCGCGCCGTCCGCGCCCCCTCTCCGCGTCGGAGAGGGGGTTGGGGGGTGAGGTCGCCGCGCCCCGCCCACGCCCCGCACCCGATGGCACCCAGCCAGCAGCGCGATCGCGATACGCCGCAACCGGGCATGCGCTGCGTGATTTGGCCATAGGTGCCTGACCGGCCGCCCTGCGGGGTGGTCTGGCGGGATCAACGCGCAGCCGCAACCAGCCTCCGGCTGCCCGTACGGTATAATGGCCTGTGGGTGCGCGACGTTATCGCGCAATTGGTGTGACGTTGAGGTATCGTGGTTTCTTCACGCTTGCGGCGGCTCCGCGCTGAGATCTTCCCACCACTCCTGGCCTGGACGATCGCCGCCGTCATCCTGCTGCTGGCTGCGCAGTTGCCATTCAGCTATACCTTTCGCCCGGGTGTCGAGCGCGGCCCAGGCAGTGACCTGCCGTTTCTCGATTGGTTCTACCCGTTCGAGGGCAACCGCCGCGATGGCCAGTTCCGCTGGTCGCGCCAGCCGAATGCCGCGATCGTCGTCCCTGGTGTCGGCCAACGGTCGGTGATCGTCTCGCTCGACATCGTCTCGCACCGCGCTCAGCGGACTGGCGCGGATACGCCACCGCTCACACTGGTTCCCACTGCTGGTGCACCGATCCGCATCGATCTGCGGCGCGCGGCGGCGACGTACCACGTGCTGGTGCCCGCGCAGGCATTGCCGCAGGGGGTGTTGCGGCTGGCGATCGATACGCCCGCCTGGCAACCGGCGGGCGACAGCCGTGATTCGCTTGGCATCGCACTCGGTGAGACGCTGCGCGTACGTGGTGTTGGTAGTACGCCACGGCTCCCCGATCTGGCACTGCTGGCGTTGCTACCGCTCGGGATTGCGCTGGCGTGGCCCGCGCTGCGGGTCGCTGGCTTTGGGCATTCGCGTGCGCGCCAGTTGCTGCTGGGGCTGGCGATCGTTGTACCGCTGCTGGCGCTGCACGATGCGCCACGGCTGGCATTTGGGGCCTGGTGGAGCGTGCAGGCCGCGCTGGTTGGCACCCTGGTGGCGCTGGTGGCGGCGCGCGGTGTGCCGTATGCATTGCGTGTCACCAGCACCCCGGCATCGGTCACAGTCGTGCGCTGGCTGGTGCTGCTGATGATACTGGTCTTTACGCTCAAGGCGACGGCGCGCCTGTACCCCGAATCGATGCCGGGCGACATCCAACTCCACATCAACCGCTACAGCGCGCTGGTGCGTGGCCAGCACTATATCGACGCGCAACACCGTGGGCTGCCGTTCCCGTTTCCGGTCGGCCTCTATCTGCTGCTCGCGCCATTTACGCTCAGCGGGATCGAGATCCGCGCCTGGTTTCAGATCGCCACCGGCGCGTTCGAAGCATTGGCCGTGCCGCTGACCTATGCGCTGGCGCTGGCCGCCACCGGGCGGCAACGGCTGGGGCTCGCGGCGGCGACGCTGGCGGCGCTGATGGCGGGTGGGCATATGACCGCCTGGTTCCAGTTTACCAGCCACGTCTCGACCCAGTTCTATCAGGTGCTGCTGATGCTGGTGCTGGTGCGTGCCTGGCCAAACTACGACCGGCGGCTGGTCTGGTGGGCAACCACACTGCTGCTGGTGCAGATCGGCATGGGTCATATCGGCACGTTTCTCAACATGCTGACCTGGGGTGCGCTGATCGTGCCGTTGCTCTGCGTGGCTCCGGGTGGGAAGCCGGGTCGGCGCGCGGCGTGGCAGGTGTTCAGCAGTGGGTTGGCGGCGGCGCTGTTTGTCGGTCTGTGCTTCTACAGCGTCTACGCGCCACAGTTCATCCAGCAGCTTGGTGGCATCGCGACGGATGGCATGAACGAGGTAACCGGCCGCAACCCGATTGCGCGCAGCACCACACTGGGCGTCTACTGGCAGGGTGGGCTGATCACGCACTACGGCTTCTTCCCGGCGCTGCTGGCGATCCCGGGTATAGCATTACTGGCGCGTGGCAAGGCCGGGCGCGGGCCATTGCTGGCGCTGCTGCTCGCCACGCTGCTGTCGAGCGTCGTGCAAGCCGCGTTGCCATTGATCACGCTCTCATCGATCACCGCGCGCTGGCTCATGTTCTCGTTCTGGGTCGTGGCGCTCGCGGGTGCGGCCGGTGGCCTGGCGCTGATCCGCCGCGGCCGCGCCGGGCGCTGGGCGGGTGTGGCGATGCTCGGTTTTGTAGCGTGGATTATGGTCGAGATCTGGATCAACGCTATGAGCCTGCGCCTGCCACCGATCGAGCCATTCTGATTGCTGCCGTAAGATGAGCGAACTCTGCCGCCGAACCGACACACTTTCGCAATTGCTCGGCTTCGCAATGAGGGCTATGATTATAGCAGGATTGGTTAAAACGAGGTGGTGATCGATGAAACACAAAGTTGTTGCGGCGGTGATGCAGCGTGATGCTCGCGATGTGTTGCGCGTGGTGATTACTTGTTGTGGTGCGCTTGGTTTGGTCGCGGGTGTGACACCTGGCGCACTTGGCGGAGCGCCCGGCGCGTTTCTTGTGGGAGTGGCAGCGATGCTGGCATCAAAGTACATCGCGGTGTCGTCACGCGCAGGCAAGCCCAAAAGCCGCGCGCTGGCCACTGTCCTGGCGGCGAGCACGCTGGTGTTTGTGCTAATCTTCGGCTGCGCCTGGTATTTTAACGGCTATCTTGCTACGCACCCCGAGATCTTGTCGTTTGTAAATCTGGGCTATATGCAGCTACTGCGCCGATAGGCATGCTCGGACAGCATTGCTCACGTCAATCCAGATGAAAGACCTCTTCGAGCTGGAGCATGTGTGCGTCGGCTGCACCACGGCCGATGCCGACGAAGTACGGTGCCATCAGCTCCTGCCAGCGCGCGTTGACCTCTTCGGTGGCCATGCCCGCCAGCGCGGCCGCAAAGCCCGCAGTGACCTCGACGTAGCCAAACAACAACCCGTCTGCGCGGACAAACAGTGTGTAATTATGCCAGCCGTGGCGCGTCAGTGCGGCGCGCATCTCGGGCCAGACAGCAGCATGGTGCGCTTTGTACGCGTCCAGCAGTTCGGGCCGTACCTGGAGTTGGAAGCCAATTCGTTGCATCGCGAGCCTCACACAGGTCGTGAAAAATCCGTCCCGATCGTCGCACACCCGCCGCAATCGCGCAAGTAGGGACGCAGCATGCTGCGTCCGAACGGCGCGGAGCGGCGACCATGGCGGCGCGGGACGGGGGCGGGGTCCGCACGGCGCGGGGCGGGCACGGGGTCCGCACGGCGCGGGACGGGGGCGGGGTCCGCACGGCGCGGGACGGGGCGGGGTCCGTACATCCCTGCCCGGTCGGTCATCCCACAAACCCCGGATCGGGTGGCAGATCGCGCGCGCGCAGCGCCGCTGTGGCGAGTTCGTCGCAGCGTTCGTTCTCGGCGATACCCGCGTGCCCGGCGACGCGCTGCATGGTGACCCGGTGGCGTGCGGCGGTATCGAGCAGGCGCGCCCACAGATCGGCGTTGGCAGCGGGTACCAGCGTGCTCCCTTCGCGGCGTTGCCAACCCTGCGCGCGCCAACGCACTGCCCAGCCCTTACTAAAGCCATCGACGACATACGATGAATCGCACAACAGCAGCACATCCCGCGCATTCGGGAGCGCGTCGAGCGCGCCGATGCACGCTAGTAACTCCATACGGTTGTTGGTCGAACGCGCACGGCCGCCCGCCAGTTCCTGGCGTGTGTCACCCTGCAGCAGCACCACGCCGTAGCCGCCGCGACCGGGGTTTGGGTCACAGCCGCCGTCGGTGAAGACCACCGTCTGGCCCGCCGCCAGCGACGCGCGCACCTGGCGCGTCAATACATTCTCCGCCCGTAGCCCCTCCCGTAGCCCCGCAGCCTGCTGCGGGGGTTGCCGGGGTTGCGCGGCTACGGGCGGACGGGCGGGTTTGCTGGCCGCGGCACGCAACCAGGCCTCGGCCTCAGTGCGCGTGCCAAAGCCCTTAAAACGCGCGCCAGCAAAGCCATCGACCTGTTGCTGCGCGGCGGGCCAGTTCGCGTAAATCCCCGGCACGCGCCCGTCCGCCACCGCGTAAAATTTCTTGGCGGCCATGTCACCTCTCGCAACTGAATCTACGCTTCGTGCAGCCAGTGTAACATCGTGATCGCGCACATATGAACGAATGAACACTGTTACCAGCCCGAAAGAGTATACCAGAGCAGCCAGGTACTACACTGTGTGGGGTGTGACGGAGAGTCCTGCACGAAGACTCACCACAACGGCCTGGTGTGCTTTGTGGCTTTGTGGTGAAACGCGAGAGTTTGCCGGACGTTACGTCACACCCTACTGTGTGCTCAGCGGCTGGAGCATTAATCCGCACCTGGCAGCGTGAACGTCACGGTCGTGCCGCGTCCAAGCTCGCTGCTAATCGCGATCGTACCACCGTGCGCCTCGACGATCCCGCGCGCGATCGCAAGCCCCAGCCCGGCACCACCGGTAGCGCGCGAACGCGATTTCTCACCACGATAGAAGCGCGCAAAGATCTGCGGCAGATCCTCGGGAGCAATCCCTTCGCCATCATCGATCACATTGATTGTGATGCGCGCATCTGGCTGGATGTGTATGCTGAGCGTAATTGTCCCGCCCTGCGGTGTGTGGCGCAGCGCGTTGCTCACGAGATTGGCAAGCACACGCGCGATCTGCTGCGCATCGACGCGCAACGGCGGCAGGATGGCGGGCAAATCGCTGCGAAGCGTGATGCCACGCGCGCGCGCCTGCGGGCCAAGCGCATCGAGCGCGTCGTTCACCAGTTCAGACACCGCAACCCGCTGAAGGTCGAGCGTCAACGCACCGGCATCGATCCGCGAGAGTTCAAATAGGTCATCAATCAGGCGGCTAAGCGTGCCGACCTGGTTGCGCATGGTGTCAAGATAGCGGCGGGTTGTGGCCGGATCATCGACGAGACCATCGGCAAACGCCTCGACCAGCGCGCGCAGCGAGGCAAGTGGCGTGCGTAGATCGTGCGAGACGGCGGCGATCAGCTCGCGACGCGCATCTTCCTGACGCGTGCGTGCGGCATCGCCCGCAGCGAGTTGCGCGGCCATTGCGTTGAATTCGTGCGCCAGCGCCGCCAGTTCATCGTTGCCGCGCGCGATAACACGGGCCTGCAAATCACCACGTGCGAGCTGGCGCGCGCCATACTGCAGTCGTGTCACGCGCCGCGTCAGCGTGATCGCCAGCGCAATACCGAGTACCAGCGAT
>JAYUYF010000117.1:0-5274 GCA_043752605.1 Roseiflexaceae bacterium | reverse complement strand
TCTTCGGCAATCAGCGCCGCGCCAAGCGCCGTACGCAGCCCGTGCAGCGTGGTGCGCAGCGTCTGGCGTGCGGTGGTGCGCTCCAGATCGGGCCACAGCAGCGCCAGCGCGCGTTCACGCGGCAGCGGCTCACGGCGGGCGGCCAGTAGAAACAACAGCGCGCGGGTCTTACGACGCGGCAGATCGATCGGCCCGTGTGGCCCGCGCAGCAGCGGTGTCCCGAGCAAGTCGAGCCTGATCATCTCACTCCGAGCGTAGCGCATCGATTGGCGGCAGTCGCGCTGCCTGGAGCGCCGGGAAGAAGCCAAACACCAGCCCGATCGCAGCTGATACGCCAGTGGCCAGCGCGAGGGCAAACGGCGTGACCGCCGCCGCGATCCGGGTATCGCCCTGCGCAAAGCTCTGCAAGACCAGGGTAATCAGCGGCGTCAGCGCAAAGCCAAGCGCCACACCGATCGCACAACCAACCATACACAACGTGATCGCCTCGACCAGAAACTGCTGCATGATCGCGCTACGCCGCGCGCCGACCGCCTTGCGCAACCCGATTTCGCGCGTGCGCTCGGCCACGCTCACCAGCATAATATTCATGATCCCAATCCCGCCCACCAGCAGCGAGATCATCGCCACAATGCCGAGGAACGCGTTGAACCCGGTCAGTACGTTGCCGATCGTCGCCGCGATCGTCTCGAGATTGAAGACGGTAAAATCATTATCCTGATAGGTGAGCGTGTGTCGATCGCGCAGGAGCAGTGTGACATCGCGGATGGCGGCATCGACACGCTCGCGCGAACTGGCCTGTACCACAATCTGCGAAACATCGACACGATTGTCGAACTGGTTGCGAAACAGGACATTGCGCGCGGTGCTGTATGGCACGATGATCGACTCGCGCGGGTCACCCGTAAAGCCGGGTTTGGTGACCAGAATGCCGATCACTTCGAACGATGCGCCGTTGAGCGTCACCTGTCGCCCGAGCGCGCTGGCTGCATCACCAAACAGGCGCGTGGCGACGGTCTCGCCCAGCGCCGCCACACGCGCCGTGGTCATCTCGTCGTTGTCATCTGGCAGCCGCCCGCCACCCAGATCGTTGGCGACGATCACATGGTATGCCGGTTGTGCACCCGTAATCTGATAGCTGCCGCGACCCTCGGGGCCGACCGCCTGCACCTGATCACCGATCGCCGCCGCCGCCGCCCGCACGTTGCCATCGCGCGCCAGCGTCGCGATCATATCAGCATCGGCCACCGTAAGCCGTGGGCTCTGGTTGGCCGTTGCCAGGCGGCTGTCGGTGCCGGGGAAAATGTAGAACGCGCCGACACCCATCTTTGTCAGCTCGTTGCCGAGGAATACCCGATACCCTTCGCCAAACGAGAGCAGCGTGATGACCGATGCGACACCGATGATAATGCCCAGCATCGTCAGCGCCGCCCGCAGCTTGTTGCTCATCAGCGCGCCGAGCGCGAGCCGGATGGATTCGAGCAGGTTCATCGTTAACCTCCGCCAAAATCGGGATTGAAGGTCTGCACCACATCGGGTACGTAGACCTGCTCGCCCGCCGTCAGGCCGCTCAGCACCTCGACCAGGCGGCCATTGCTGAGCCCGATCGTCACCTCGCGCCGCTCACCCGGCTCGGCAGTCGCGCCGCCGGGAGCCGCAGGTTGTGCGGTGGCCGCACCTGCCACCGCCGGGATCAGGACGTAGGTCTTGCCACCTTCGGTGCGGATCGCGCGGCGCGGCACCAGCAGCACATTCGCCTTACGCTCGGTGACGATCTGCACCGTGGCGGTCATGCCCGGCAATACCGTGGCATCGTTTGCCGTGAGCGCGATTGTGACCGCATACGTGTTGGCACCACGCTCGTTGCGATCGGCCTGGGGCGTCAGCGCGCGCACTTCGCCAGCGAGCTCGCGGCCGCCGAGCGCATCGATGATCACGACAACGGGCTGACCGATCTTGACCTGTGCCACATCGAGCTCGTCGACCGACGCCCGGATCGTGTAGCCGGTCGTATCGACCAGACCGACGAGCGCGGTGGCACCCGGTCGCTCGCCGACGCGCAGCTCGACGCCGGTGATCGTACCGCCAAACGGCGCTACCAGCGTCGCCTGCGTGATCTGACGCTGCGCTTGCTTTTGCGCAATCTCCGCACGCGCCACATCAGCCTCGGCGCGGGTGCGCTCAAGATTGCTGGCAGGCTCACGCAACCGTTCGAGCGCAATCTGCGCCAGATCGATATCGGCCTGCGCCACCGCGACATTGCTGTTACGATCGGTGCCGGTCAAGCGGCCAAGTTCGGCCTGTGCGCTGGCGAGCGCGGCGCGCGCCTCGGCCAGCAGATCGTTGCCAGTGGCGGCCACGACGCGGTCGTAGCCGGCCTGCGCACTTTTCAGCGCCTGCTCGGCATCGCGCACACCCGTTACTTCACCCTGGCGTGCCGAGTCGTAGGCCAGTTTTGCGCGTTCGACGGCTACTTCTGCACCACGCAAAGCGGCTTCGGCGCTGACAAACTGATCGTAATATTGCTGGCGCTGTGCATCATTAACCGTATTTGGCACGCGGCGGCCGGTCTGATCGACCGTCTCGGGGCTCGCCGGGTCACGGCCGGTCTCGCGCACATATTCCCAGGCCTGACGAGCGGTCGAATAACTCGACTGTGCGCGCGTCAGATCAGTCGTACTACGTTCGATCTCGAGATCTGCGCCGGTCTTATTTGACGAAAGGCTATCGCGCTGGGTTTCGAGCGCGGTCTGCGCACGCGCCAGCTGCGCCTCAGCCTCACGAATATCCTCCGATCGCGGACCGGCCTTGAGCGTCGCGAGCCGGGTGCGTGCCTGCTCGACGCGCGCGCGCGCCGCCGTCAGATCAGCAGGCGAGACCTGTGCCGTCGTCTGCGTATAGCGGGCCTGTGCCTGCATCAATCGCGCTTCGGCCTCACGCACAGCGTTGGCGTCCGGGCCATCATCCAGATCGGTGAGCGCGATCTGCGCCTGTGTCAGATCGGCTTCGGCACGCGCCAGCGCGAGTTCGGCATCGATCGTATCGAGCCGCGCCAGCGGCGCCCCCGCCTGCACCTGCTCGCCCGGCTGCACCAGGACTTCGATGACCGTACCATCGGCGGCAAAGCGCAGATCGGCGCGCGCGCGCGGCTCGACCGCACCCGTGGCGCTGATCGAGGCATCGATCGTGCCAGTGGTGACTGGCTCGGTCGTCCAGCCCGTCAGTGTCGGCGCGGGCGCGGCACTTTGCACCGCAAATGCGATACCGCCACATAGCAACACCGGCACCAGGATCCCGAGTGTTATCCAGAGCCAGCGTCGCGAGCGGCGCTTCACTTTGGGCGAGGTCATACTCCACCTTTTCTGTTTGGGTTGCCCACGTATACTAGCACACGTAGGCTGTATTCAGGTATCCTACGCGTCAGCCGTGCAGAGAGTTGCAGCCAGCCGGCGTGGTATCATGAACACCAATACTGGCGATCGGACACAGATAACAGATAAGGGAACGCGTGTGGAACGATTTGTGATTGAGGGTGGGCATCGGCTAAAAGGCACGATTACACCCGCAGGCAATAAAAATGCGGCACTGCCGGTACTGGCAGCCACGCTGCTGACGGCAGACGAAGTGCTGATCGAGAATCTGCCGGCGATCGGTGACGTCGAGACGATGCGCCGCCTGGTGGTGCAACTCGGTGGTACGGCCACGCAACGCGGCCCGCATAGTTGGGCATTGCGCACCGCACAGGTCAATGATCAACAGCCGGATGTCGCGCTATCGCGCAAGATCCGCGCGTCGGTGTTGCTGGCCGGGCCGTTGCTGGCGCGCCGTGGCTACGTGACGCTGCCGCGACCGGGTGGCGATATGATCGGGCGGCGGCGGCTCGATACGCATTTCAACGCGCTCGAAGCGCTCGGCGCGCAGATCGAAATTACACCATCATCGTATGTCATGCGCGCCGACCGGCTGCGTGGTGCGGATATCTTTCTCGACGAGATGAGCGTGACCGGCACCGAACAGGCGCTTATGGCTGCTGTGCTGGCCGAGGGTGATACCACGATCAGCCAGGCCGCCAGCGAGCCGCATGTCCAGGATTTGTGTCATATGCTCAACGCGCTGGGAGCCAGGATCGCGGGAATCGGCACTAATGTGCTGGAGATCACCGGCGTCGCGGCGCTTCACGGTGGGCAATACACCATCGGCCCGGATTTCATGGAGGTCGCATCGTTTATTGGCCTGGCGGCGGTGACACGCAGCGAGATCCGAATCGCGGGTGCGCGCCCGCGCGAGCATCGCATGACCCGCATCGGCCTTGGGCGGCTGGGCGTCACCTGGCGTGACGAGGGCGACGATATCATCGTGCCGGCCGATCAAGAACTACGCGTGCGCAACGATATGCACAATGCCATCCCCAAAATTGACTCGGCACCCTGGCCCGGCTTCAACCCCGACATGATCAGCGTCACACTGGTGGTCGCCACGCAGGCCGATGGCACGGTCTTGATCCACGAGAAAATGTTCGAAAGTCGGCTGTTTTTTGTCGATCGGCTGGTGGGTATGGGAGCCCGTATTGTGCTCTGCGACCCACACCGCGCGGTGGTTGTCGGCCCGAGCCCACTGTATGGCGAACCAGACGGTGTGCCGAGCCCGGATATCCGCGCGGGCATGGCGCTGCTCGTTGCCGCGTTGGCCGCGAAGGGCCGCACGCAGATCTTCAATATTGGCCAGATCGACCGTGGCTACGAGCAAATCGATGTGCGGCTGCGCACACTTGGTGCGGCGATCGAACGCGCCGAATAAACGAGTGATGCAGCCCGTCGCATGGTATACTGCGCGTGTACGAGTTGGCAGGAGACGGGGGCGATGACGTCCGAATCGTATCAGACAAGTGATGTTGCCGATGTCGAATCCGCGCTGATCCAGCGCGAGATTGATGAGGCGCAGAAGACCATACGCGAGTTGCGCCGCACTGTGGAGAAGGCCAACCGCCGCGCGGATGAGGCCGTTCGCGCGCATCACAAGACGGTGGCCAACCTGGTCGAGATGTCGCGCGAATGCGCCGAACTCGAACGTGACCGTGACCAGTGGCGTGGCCGCGCCGAGGGCGTGACGATCGCCACACGTTTGTCTGCCTTCGCGTTTGACCTGCTCCCCACTGAGGTGAGCGCCATACGCAAAGCCATGGCACGCCTGCATCACCCCGACCTCGGTGGTGATAGCGAGCGCCTCAAGATCTGGAACGCCACGCTCGATCCGTTGGAAAAATAATGGCGGCGA
>JAYUYF010000116.1:0-2025 GCA_043752605.1 Roseiflexaceae bacterium | reverse complement strand
AAGATTTTGCGTCGTTATCAAATCCTCGCGTCACCTCGTCACCCACGCTCACTCCGCAAAAATCTCGATCCGCTCGTGCGCCTCAAGATCGGTGAACTCGACTAACAATCCGCGCGTCCCGTGCGCAATCGCATCGATCACATCGTCGATCGCGCCATCGATCCGGCGGACACTCAACCGCGCCCCAAGTTTCATACCGACACCGATCAAGCCGACGGGAACAGCGACGTTGATCATCTGTCTCCGCGTCGACAGGTCGGTCACGATTACACGAATCTGCTGCGGCCCATCGCTACTGCGCGGCGGCGTGCGCATGACGTTGCCTGGCAGTGCATCGAGCAATTGCGCACCCTCACGCGGCGTCACTTCGCCGCTCGCGATCAGTTGTAAGACCCGTAGACGTTCTTCGGCTTTCGTCATCTCAACCTCGCATCAGCTTCATAGCTTCTTCGACCGAGATTTCCTTAGCCGCCAGCCGATCGAGAATTGCGCGTCGGTCGATCTTCTCGATATCGGGTGCCATGTAGCCGAGCGCCGAGACGATATCATCGAGCCGGTTGCGCGCCGTGTTGTACGCAACCTTTAGTTCACCCGCGACACCATTGATGTTGCCGCGGTTCTTGACCATCAGTTCGACAAAATCGAGTTGCTCACGGCTCAACTTTGCGATCCAACCGAGCGAAAACTGCCCCTCGATCACGATCCCGCTCGTCGGCGCTTCGAGCCGGGTCACGATCAGTTCAGCGTCCGTCGCCGGGCAACGTGTGAGTAATTGATGCATGTCATCTCCAGTGGCAAATTCTTGTGTACACATCGCTATAATACGTGATTTTCATGAAAAAGCAATACCGGGTTTGCATATATTTACCATCTCATTGATATATTATTGCAATCTTAGGCGATGCCGCAGATATGAAAGTTGTCATAAGGCCAGGGATACGCGTGGTGCATTTCGGGTACAATGGCGGCATGACGTTGAGAGGGAGCCATGTACGAAGTATACAACCTGCACATTCGCGAGAGCGAGCCAATGCCGTCGCCGGCGGCGATGAAGAGCGAGCTGCCGATCACTGACGCGATCGCGCGCACAGTGTATGAGGCGCGCGCCACAACCAAGCGCATTCTGCGCGGCGAAGACCCGCGCTTGCTGGTGATCGTCGGCCCGTGCTCGATCCACGATCCGGCGGCGGCGATTGAATACGCCGAGCGATTGCGTGCGCTGCAAGATGACGTGCGCGACCGGTTGTTTCTGGTGATGCGAACCTATTTTGAGAAGCCACGCACCACAATCGGCTGGCGCGGGCTGATGAACGATCCGCACCTGGATGGCTCATTTGATATGATCGAGGGGCTGCGCCAGGCGCGGCGGCTGCTGCTGGCGGTCACTGCGCTTGGCGTGCCGACCGCCACCGAGATGCTCGACCCGATCATGCCACAGTACATCTCGGATCTGGTGGGCGTCACTGCGGTGGGCGCACGCACGACCGAGAGCCAGACCCACCGCGCGATGGCCAGCGGGCTCTCGATGCCGGTCGGCTTCAAGAATGGCACTGATGGCAGCATCGCGGCGGCGGTCAATGCGTGTCTTTCGGCACGCCACCAACACAGCTTTCTGGGCATCAGCGAAGAAGGCCAGTGTACGGTGTTTCGCACCAATGGCAACCCGGATAGCTTTGTGGTACTGCGTGGCGGCAGTAGTGGGCCAAATTACAGCGCAGCATTTGTGGCCGACGCACTGGCGCGCATGCGGAAATCTGATCTGCACCCGGCAGTCATGGTCGATTGTAGCCACGCCAATGCGCAGGGCGATTTCCAGCGGCAAGAAGTCGTCTGGCACGATTTGATGCGTCAGCGCCGCGCGGGAACACCTGAATTGGTGGGCGTGATGCTCGAAAGTAATTTGCACGAAGGCAAGCAAACACTCGGCAGCGACCTGACACAGTTGCACTACGGTGTCAGCGTGACAGATGCGTGTATCGGCTGGGAGACCACGGCGCAACTCTTGCGCGCGGGGTAACGGCATTG
>JAYUYF010000115.1:0-2025 GCA_043752605.1 Roseiflexaceae bacterium | reverse complement strand
GCATCCGCGCCGCCGACCGCCGGATCAAATGCCGCGCCCTCCACGGGCAACCGCGCCCCGGTCGTGGTATCGTAGACGCCGAGCACCACGCGGTAGGTTCCGGGCGGCAGGTCAGCGGATAGTGCCACAGCCGCATTGGTCGTCGTGTAGCGGCCGGGTGTCGGGTTAAGCACCAGCGGCAGGTCACTCTGCGCCACCCGTTGCCCCTGTGCATCATAGACGTGGACGAACAGGTTGCTACCCGGCAGTGGTGCCTGCGTCCGCCAGTAGAGCGGAAACGTCAGTGTGCTTCCCGCGGCGGTAGTCTGCGGCAAATCGCTGCCACGCAGCACCGCAGCCGCACCAAACGTGGCAAGCAGCGGCTGCGCGGGTACGGGCGGCACCCGGTAGATCCAGGCATACGGCACCCCCAGCACGCGCACCGTGTGCAGCGGCACCTCGCGTGCATAGAACACGTCGAATGGCGGCGAGGGTGCGCCGCGTTGTACCTGGAGCAGGTAGACCGTCAGGTAGCCGCTGTCATCCGGTAGCGCACCGGCAGCGGGCGTGCGCGTTTCGGTATCACGCGGCATGTAGGGTGCCTGCGCCACGGGCAGGCGCGTCACGTTCACTACGCCAGTGATATCGGGTTGCTGGCCCAGCCAACCCGCCGCCTGCTCCAAGCCCTCGCCCCAGCCTACCACAAACGTGCGCGCACCCATCGCCGGGCCACCAAACAGCGGGTTGAAGTACGCGATACTATACGGATGCACGCTGGCGACGGTAGCAACGGCCGCCACACTCACCGCCGCGACGACACTGTTGCGCACGGCAGGGCGGCGCAGCCAGCCCACCAACCCGGCGGCGGCCAGGATCTGGATCGCGGGGGCGGCTGGCACAAGATAGCGGTTAAATTTTTTCGGAAACAGCGTCAGGCCGCACGTCAGCGCCAGCGCAACCAGCGCGACCGCCGCAAGCGCCCGCCTGTCCGACGCGGCAAGCCGCGCCCAGACCACAGGTACGACCACGATCCCCAGCAGCACCCACGGTGTCGTTCGTAGCGCCAACACGACCGGGTAGAACAGCAGCCCGGGTGCATCATCGCGCACCCCCAGAAAGAAGTTGCCCAGCATGTGCGGCTGCGCTGCCTCGTCTTCGACACCCGCCTGCACCTGGATCAGCGCCGCAGCCGGATCCGCCCACAGCGCGGGGTAGAGCGCCAGTGCCGTCGCCAGCACCGCAGCGCCCCATAGCGCGAGGTGCCCAAGCGCCTGCCGCGGCCAGGCGGGCTGGGCCGCACGCCGCTCCCAGGCCGCCACACCCACCAGCAGCAGCGCGCACGGTAGCAGCACCAGCGCGGGCGATTTGCTCAGCAGTGCCAGGCCCGCCGCCACACCGCTCGCCAGCAGCCAGTTGGCCGGGCGCGGCTGCTCGCGCGCCAGCGCCAGCGCCAGCAGGCTCAGCGTCACGAAGGTGCCACACAACGCATCGACGTGTAACACGCGGCTGTACGCGATGGTGAACGGGTCAAGCGCCCACAGCAGTGCCGCGAGCAGCGCGATGCCGGGTGCGAGCAGGCGGCGCATCATGCCGTAGCCCAGCAACACGCCCAGCGTGTGGGTCAGCGCCAGCGGTAGGCGCATGAACGCCAGTGCGGTCGCAAAATTGGTGGTGGGTACCAGGCCTGCGGCATCCAGCCCATCGCGCAACACGATCCCCAGCGCGCCAAGCCACATCGTCGTCACGCCCGGGTGCGTCGAGATCGCGGTGGCGGCATAATCACCGCTGGTGAGCGCGCGCAAAAACGTCTCGGCGCGCCGGATCCAGAAGTTGCCCTCGTCGAGCGTGAGGAACCCGCCCAGGTCGATCACCCGCGGCAACAGCGCGCACAGCGTCACGAGCAGATAACCCGGCAGAACAGATCGTTGCATTGGTGTCGTCACGGCGCGCAGTATACCACGCGGCGGGCGAGACGAGGAGGCGAGGTGGGGCGGCGCGGGGGCGAGGCGGCGCGCGGCGCGCGGCGGGTGGCGGGTGGCGCGGCGC
>JAYUYF010000114.1:0-2026 GCA_043752605.1 Roseiflexaceae bacterium | reverse complement strand
CGGTCTGGGATGGGGTGGCAAACAACACCGCGCTCAAGTTTATGCGCGAGATGCAGGCTGGCGATATCGCGCTGATTTACCACACCGGTGATCAGCGCCGCGCCGTCGGGCTCGCCGAGATCACCCGTGCCGCATACCCCGATCCGCGTGGTGACGACCCAAAACTGCTGGTTGTCGATGTTCGACCGGTACGCGCGCTCCAGCAGCCGATCACGCTGGCAGCCGTCAAAGCTGAGCCCGCGTTCGCCGATTTTGCGCTCGTGCGCCAGGGGCGCCTCTCGGTTGTACCTGTTGACCTAGCGCAGTGGGCGCAGCTTATGTCGCTTGCCGGGGAAGCATAGCATCATCGTCATCGTAGCCCAGCAGATCGACCTGTAGCGTGCCGAGCGGCTCGATACTGATCACGCGTGGTGCAGCGAGTAACTCGCTGGCTGCGTGGGGCGTGGCGACCATAAACAGCAGGTGAAAGCCTGTCGCGAGTTCGATGCGGGCAACCTCCTGGATGAGCCCGTGCGCTTCAATCCAGACCAGCAACGCCACACGGATATGCTCGCTGCTGGCGCGCAACTGATCGTAGCGCTGATCGCGTGGCAAATGCGCGATCGCGTCCGATGGCGGACGCTCGATAGTAAGCATATACCGGCGCATGCGCGGCCTTTCTGGTGGACGATGCGTCGATGTACGACGAATACTCATACAAACCTCGCGAGCCCGACACCAACACGCTCTGGACTGGCATCGAGCGGGAACGCGTGCTGCAGCAGGTAGCTGCGCAACTGTGCGCCCTGTAACCCGGGATCGGCCGAGGCGACGAGCGCGGCGATCCCGGCGACATACGGCGCGGCCATACTCGTGCCGCTCATCCGTGTGTAAAGACTTTTCCCCGACACATCACGCTCAACGCCCGAGACTACCTGCGCGCCATAGCCCGCGACATCCGGCTTGATCGCGCCATCGTCGGTGCGACCACCACCGCTGTGCGCCCAGACCGCACCAGAAAAATCGACCGCGCCGACCGCCAGTGCCTCGGGGAACAGCGCCGGTGCCCGCACGACACCCGGCCCATCATTGCCGATCGCCACCACGGGCAATACGTCGAAATCGACCATCAGCGTGCGCAACAACCCACGCAACGCATCAACAACATTTTTGAAATGTGGTGCCGAGATCCACTCTGGCCGAAACCCGAGCGACATATTGATAATCATCGGCAGATCGCGGCTGGCCGGCTGCCGCAGCCGCTCGAGCATCCAGTCGAGCGCGACGACGATTCGCTCCAGGCTGGTACGCACATTTTCGCTCTCGATCACAGATGCAACCATCAACTCGACATCGGGAGCGATCCCTACGTTGCGACCGGCAATGATCCCGGCGACGTGCGTGCCGTGGCCGTGGCTATCAAAACCACGAATATCGCGCACTGCATCGGGCGAAGGATTAAACGGCACATAGCGAAAATCGACCGTTCGCCGGGCAAATTCGGTATGATCAGCATCGCAACCCGTATCGAGCACACCGACGATCACACCTCTGCCCGTGATCCCGCGCCGCCGTGCCAGTGGTACGCCGCTCGCCTCAGGCCACTGTACCCGGCGCGGTGTAGTGACCGTACGGCGGCGCGACACATCCGCAACCGGCAGCGAGAGCGCAATATCCGGCACGATCACATATGCATCCTCGAGCACTGCGGCTGCGCGCCGCGCCTGCTCAGGGTCTGCGGCATCGACGATATAACAACCAATGTTGCCGAGCCGCTCGACACCGTGCGACCGGCCCGCCTCCAGATCGGTCGTCTTGAACTTGTGTAGCCCGAGATCGTGCAACTCGATCAAGCGCCGCGATCGCGTTGGCTCGGCATCGGCGGAGAGTGCCCCGCGTTTGGTCTCGGTTGTCTCGCCAGCGACGCCCAGCTGCGGCGCACGCGCGTGTTTTCGGAGCGCAAGAAATCGCGTCACACGTCCTCGCTATGGCAAACTTCTTGCAAATAGTATACCACTATACCATCTACACATTGCAAAATAGAAAC
>JAYUYF010000113.1:0-2028 GCA_043752605.1 Roseiflexaceae bacterium | reverse complement strand
GGTCGACGTTAAAAAACGGGCCGCGCCCGCCTGAGAGCTCGCTCTCGGTCAGTGCGGCGGCCAGAAACGGGTGTAGCGACACAAAGATCCGGCTGACGATCACAAACAGCGGTGTGTCAAATATCCCACCGGTCAGATCGCTGCGAAAGATCAGTGTAAACATGAGTGCGATAAACGGGATGCCGAGCAACAGTAGCAGCACCGTACCGAGCGCAAAGCCGGCCGCACCGAGCGGGCTACGCGCGACGGTAGACCAGAACAACCCGATGCTCGCGTACAGGAGCACCGTCGCCGAGAGGATCGCGATCGCGATCAGCATATCGACGCCACTGACACCGCCAAACAAAAACGACAAACTCAACACCGGGATCACCGTCAGCACCAGCAGCATCGCAAATCCCAGCCCGGCCGCGAGCTTGCCCCAGACAATCTGCCACGGCGTGAGCATCGAGCCGACGATCAAATCGAATGTCTGGCGTTCGCGCTCGCCCGCCACGGCACCGGCGGTGATGATCGGGGTGATCACACAGACTTCGATCAGCGCGACGCCACCGATGACCAGAAAGAGGGTACGACCGATCTGCCGCCCGGCGTTCAGGTCACTGCCGATCGACCCTGCCGCCGCAATGTAGAGCAGCATCGCGACACCGCTGAGCACCAGCAGATAGATCGAAAACAAGACAAACGGCCGCGACCCGCGCATACGGCCGCGCAACTCGCGCACCAGGATCGGGTTGATCTCCGCCATGGGCTAGCCTCCGCGTGTCACCTGCATGAAGATATCTTCGAGATCGCTCGACAGCTCGGCGAAGCGCGCCACGCGCACGCCCGCGCCCACCAGTGCTGCGAGCAGATCGGCCAGCGCGGCATCATCGCCGGTATGGTCAAACGTCAGCGTGGCGATCCCCGCTCCCTCGCCGGTGGTGGCGTGCTGGATCTCGTGTACACCGGCTGCATCAGCCAGCAACTCGGCGGCGATCGTACCACCCGCGAGCGCCCGGATCTCAATCCGGCGGTGCGGCTGGAGCGATCGCAGGATGGTACTGACATCGCCCGCCGCCAGCAGATGGCCGCGCTCGATGATCGCGATATGGGTACACATTTCGGCCAACTCGGTGAGAATATGCGAGCTGATCATGATCGTCTTGCCGAGCGCGCTCAGTTCTTTGAGCAATTCGCGCAGCTCGATGCGGGCGCGCGGGTCGAGCCCGCTGGCGGGCTCATCGAGGATCAGCAGCCGTGGATCGTGGATCATCGCGCGCGCCAGGCTCAGACGTTGCTTCATACCACGCGAGAGCGACATCACCATCGCGTCACGTTTGTGGCTCAAATCGACCAGCGCCAGCAACTCGTCGATCAGTACCGTGCGGCGCGCGGGCGGCACGCGGTAGGCGCGGCCAAAGAAATCGAGGTATTCCCAGGCGCGCGTACCGGCATACATGCCAAACGAATCGGGCATAAAGCCGACCACGCGCCGCACATCCGCGCCCTGACGCGTGACCGAGAGCCCGGCCACGCGCGCATCACCGCTCGTGGGGCGCAGCAGTGTGGTCAGGATCCGCATCGTGGTGGTCTTGCCCGCGCCGTTGGGGCCGATAAAGCCAAAGATCGCACCTTCGGGGATGCTGAGTGTGAGTGAATCGAGCGCAACCTGACCGCCGTAGCTGCGCGTGAGTTGTTCGGTCTCGACGATCGGGGTCACGATGCGGCCTCCTGCGCGATCAGGTGCCGCAGCGTAGCATAAATATCGGGGAACACGACATCGGCGGCGGGATGTGGTGCTGCGCCGATCAGCACCGTAGCCATGCCCAATTCACGAGCGGCGACCAGGTTCTGGATACTATCCTCGACGAAAGTTGCCGCGTGGGGTTGCGAATCGAGCGCAGCCAGCACCGCGTGATAGAACGGCAGATTGGGTTTTGGCAAAAACTCGGCGAAGCGGATATCGTAAATCGCCGCAAAATGGTGTGCGACGCCCAGCACGCGCAGCACCGCTTCGGCGTGTTCGCGCGGGGCATTGGTAAAAAT
>JAYUYF010000112.1:0-2031 GCA_043752605.1 Roseiflexaceae bacterium | reverse complement strand
AGGAGATTATCGCGGAGTGCTACAAGTACTACACCAACATCGCAAACATCTCGCCTGCTGATATGGCGGCGATGCGTGAACGCTTTGGTGAGCGGTCGGATCTTGAATTGCTGCGGCTGTTTGGTAGCGAAATGACCGCGATCCAGGCTGACCTGATCAAGGCACTGGGCTTCAAGTATGCGACCCACGGTGGTATGACCGTCGGTATCGATGATATCGAAGTGCCGACGGCCAAAATCGGCATCCTGGCCGCGTCGGAAGTGCGCGTCGATGATGTCGAGAAGCAGTTCCGCCGTGGTCTGATTACGGCTGAAGAGCGCTACCGCGAGATCGTCGATATCTGGCAGGGTGCCACGCGCGAGACCACCAAGGCGGTGCGTGCGAACCTGAACCGGCTCGGGCCGGTGACGATGATGGTCAACTCGGCGGCGCGCGGTAATATCAACCAGCTCAGCCAGATGGCCGGTATGCGCGGGCTGATGTCGGATCCAAACGGCCGCATTATCGAGAAGCCGATCAAGAGCAACTTCCGCGAGGGGCTCTCGGTGCTCGAGTACTTTATCTCGACCCACGGTGGTCGTAAGGGTCTGGCCGACACTGCGCTGCGTACCGCAGATGCGGGTTACCTGACGCGCCGTTTGATCGACGTGGCGCAGGATAATATTATCACGATGGACGACTGCGGTACCGAAGACGGGCTGTGGCTCTACCGCGATGATGACCGCGAAGTGCTGCAGGAGCTCGAGACGCGCGTGTTTGGTCGCATCCTGGCGATGCCGATCCTGCATCCGACGACCGGCGAGGTGCTGGTTGCGCGCAATGAGGAGATGATCGAGGACAGCGCGCGGTTTGTACGCGAGCATAAACTCAACGCGATCTTCATCCGCTCGGCGCTCGCCTGCAAAGCCGATCACGGTCTCTGCCGCAGGTGCTACGGGCGCAACCTCGCTACCGGCAAGCTCGTCGAGAGTGGTGAGGCGGTGGGTATCATCGCCGCACAGTCGATCGGTGAGCCGGGTACGCAGTTGACGCTCCGCACCTTCCATACCGGTGGCGTGGCCTCGGCCGACGACATCACGCAGGGTCTGCCGCGCGTACAGGAAATCTTTGAGGCGCGCTCGCCGAAGGGTAAGGCGCTGCTGGCACCGATGGACGGTGTGGTTGAGATCCTGCGCGAGGACGAGGTACGCAAATTGCGGGTGACTTCGAACGAGATCTTCACCGATGAGCACGATCTGCCCGCGCACTACAGTGTGCTGGTCAACGATGGTGACGATGTGGGTGAGGGCCAGATCCTCGCAGAGAGCAACCGCGCTAATCTAGGCGGTAACCCGCTTGTGGCGCAGTTGCACGGCAAGGTGCGGCTGAGCGCGACGACACTGGTCATCGTGCAGGAGGAGCGCGCGGTCTCGGATCTGCTTGTGCCAGCGACGGCGCGCATTTCGCCCGCCCTGGAGAATGGTATGCGGGTGACCGCCGGACAGCACCTGACGGAAGGCTCGGCCGATCCGCAGGAATTGCTCGAACTGCGCGGCAAAGAAGCCGTTCAGCGCTATCTGGTCAACGAGGCGCAGCGCGTCTACCGCTCGCAGGGTGTGGATATCAACGACAAGCACATCGAAGTGATTGTACGGCAGATGCTGCGCCGTGTGCGGATCGACGAGCCGGGTGACACTGGCCTGCTGCCGGGCGAGATCGTGGACGGGCCGGAATTTGCCCGGCTCAACACCGAGATTGTCTCGCAGGGCGGTTCACCCGCCACCGCCTCGACGGTGCTGATGGGTATCACCAAGGCATCGTTGACAACCGACAGCTTCCTCTCGGCGGCATCGTTCCAGGAAACGACGCGTGTGCTGACCGAGGCGGCGATCACTGGCAAGGTCGATTACCTGCGCGGCCTGAAGGAGAACGTGGTCATCGGCAAGCTCATCCCGGCTGGCACGGGTATCGAGAAGCGCCGCCAGCTGGCGGAAGAGATGATGAACGAATTCAGCGAGCCACGCGCCAGCGAAGAGGTGCGCCCGGCGCTGG
>JAYUYF010000111.1:0-2034 GCA_043752605.1 Roseiflexaceae bacterium | reverse complement strand
GCCCCCAGCCACGAGCACCAGCACGGTCGCAATCATCGCCGCCGAAGCGCCCGCCGCGCACAGGATGCGCGCAGGCACGACCCGCCCGAGCGCCAGGCAGAGCAGTGCGGCGACAGCCGGCAATGCCACAGCGACGGTCATCACGAGACCAGATCCCACAACGGTGGCGGCGCGCAGGCCGAAGCCAGAATGGCGATCGTATCATCGACATACGCATCCACCAGCAGTGTGCGCGCCAGCAGCCGATCAAGTGCGCGTGGCAATTGCGGCGTGGCGCGCGTCACCAGTCCCTGTTCGATCGCTACCGTCCAGCCCAGCGGGCCATACGCGCTCTCGACAACCGCTGATCCCGCGCCAGACGCGACGGTGAGGGCAGCTACTGGCGGTATGACCTCGGCGCGGCGCAGCATCTGATCTACCAGCCGCAGTGCTTCCACTGCTTCGAGCAAGAGCACGACCAGCCGCGCGTGGACATCGCCGCCGGGTTGCGTAGCACGTTGGAAGCCATATTCACTGTACCGTACATCCGCAGTGCGCAAGTCTTCTGCATCACCAGACGCGCGCGCCAGCGGCCCGCTCGTGCCAAACTGCACTACCGCCTCTGGCCGCAGCACACCAATGCCTACCGTGCGCGCCAGTACACCCCGCGCGACGATCAGGCGCTCGGCCACCCGATACACACGCGGCTGGATCACCGTCACGGTGCGCAGCAGCGTATCGTCTGGCACGTACTCGATACCGCCAGGCACAATCGTTACCGCGGCAAAACCCGTGCCGGCCGCAAGGCTCGTGTCCAGGTTCGTCACGCAGTCGCGCAGCGTGGCAGCATCGTGGTCGAGACCGATTGCCATCAACATCTGTGCTGCATTGCCGAGGTGCGCAAGCGCGCGTTCGCATTCGAGCAAGACAAGCCGCAGGTGTGCTGCGGCGGGCGGCACCGCTCGTACAAGCGCCGTTTCAACCGCAGCGCAAAATGCCAGCGCGTGCGCGGCAGGAGTCACGCGTGCAGCAGCAATCATACGCGCTGATGCAGCGACAACCGGGTAGCCGATCATCACAGCGCCCGGGTCGCTATCGGGTGTTGTATCGCGGTACTCAATATCGCGTACGTGCTCGCCATCGAGCTGGAGTACGCAACGCTGCGGTGGACGCAGCAGTGGGTGGTTCGGGCCAAGGATCAGGGTCGTCATCGTTCTGGTCGAACTCCGTCGCTCGTCGCGCTGCGCATTATAGCACCTCCACATGGTTGACCCGGCGCGCCGCGCGTCCGATGTGTACGCGTCCGTCGTCTCACGCGCGTGCGCGACCGCTGAGTACACGGTAGCCTGCATCCTGCGCCAGCACCTGCACCTCGGCGAGCTGTTCGGTGAGTTGGGCATCATAGCGCACAAACTCGTTTGCCACCAGCAGCAGGCGGCCACCCGGCACCAGCGCGGCGCTGGCCTGCGCGACGATCGCGCGGCCCAGGGCGTAGTCGGTTATCACACCACGATGGAACGGCGGGTTGATCACCACCAGATTATAGCGTTCACCAATCCGCGCGCGCGCATCATGTGCGCGCACGGTCGCGTTGGTGATCGTATTCGCCGCCAGCGTCTCCTGCGCCGCCGCCACCGCCCACAGATCGCTATCGACCAGTGTGACGTGCGCCGCACCACGCCGCGCGATCGCCGCGCCGATGATCCCAGTACCACAGCCGACATCAAGCGCACGCACGCCGGGCTGCACCGCGAGGTGCTGGAGCAACAAGCGCGTCCCAGCATCGAGCCGGTCGGCGGCGAACACCCCTGGCAGCGCACGCACCGCCAGCGGGCCATCTGCGAGATCGACGGTGTATGCCAGCCAGCTGCCGGGGGCGATGCCGGGCGCGCGCGCCCAGTCGGGTGCGGGCGGGAGATCGGCAGGCCGCCGCGCCGTCACCAGCCGCCGCCGCGCGCGCAGCGTGGGCGCCGAAATGCCGCCAAACAACGCCTGTGCGTCATCGATCGCAGGCCGGATCCCGGCATCGTTGGCACCCACCAGATAGAGGTGCCC
>JAYUYF010000110.1:0-5302 GCA_043752605.1 Roseiflexaceae bacterium | reverse complement strand
TCTTCCGCCCGCAGGAATTGTACCTGATGATCACACTCGGATCGTGGTTCGCGCGCGTCATCGCCGGGCGTCAGTTGCTCAGTATCCGGGTTGGCAAGCTTTTCTGGCCAGCGATCACCTTCACCGTTCTGGTGGTCATCAGCTTGTTCTATGGTCTCTCGCGTGGCGGTGATACTACAATTGCGCTCTGGGAGATGCGCTCGATCACGTATGTACCGATTGTTATTCTGCTGGTGACCAATCTGATCCGCACCCGGTCACAACTGAATACGTTGATCTGGTGGATGCTGGCTGGCCTGCTTGTTGATGCAGCTTTCGGGTTTTATTTTACCGCGACCACATTGCAATTTGCGTTTGGCTCCGTAAATGAGATCGCCGAACATCCCTTGTCGGTGCAGTTCAACGCGATCTTCACGCTGATGATCGGCGTGTGGCTGTTTCGCGGTTCGCGCAACAAACGCATCCTGCTACCGCTGCTGGTACCATTGCTGATTGTGCCGTATCTCGCGAACAACCGGCGTTCGGCATATATCACGCTGGTTGTCGCGCTGGCGGTTCTGGCGCTGATTATGTTCTGGCGCAACCGGCGATTATTCTTTGCAATTGTACCGGCGGCGGCATTGCTCGGGGCGGTGTATCTCGGCGTCTTCTGGAATTCGAGCGGTGGGATCGCGGCACCGGCGGCGGCAATCCGCAGCGCGATAGCACCGGCTGAGGGCTCGCGTGATGATTCGTCGAACGCGTATCGCTACTATGAAAACATCAATACGATGTTTACGATTAAGACATCTCCGATCACCGGGATCGGATTTGGCAACAAATTTATTATCATCGTCAACATGGCCGATATCAGTTCTTTTGAGTGGTGGGAATATATCACTCACAATTCGATCATGTGGATCTGGATGAAAGCCGGGCTGTTTGGCTTTCTCGCGCTACTCTACCTGATCGGGCGCTCGATGGCGCTCGGGAGCTGGCTGCTGCTGCGCACGCCGCCGGGTGAATTGAGCGCGATCACACTCATGGCGCTGACATATCTGGTGATGCACTTTGTGTTCGCCTATGTCGACATATCGTGGGACGCGCAGAGTATGATGATGGTGGCGGCGATGATGGGTGTGCTCAATATTATGGCACGGCTGATCGCCGAAGCGCCACCCGTGCCCGCAGCGCGCTGGCCCTGGCAGAAAGCTGCCCAGATCTGAGCGCTGTGGTGGGTGCGCGCTATAGCGTGCATCCTGCTGCCTCGCTGCGTGATACAATAGTATCGAGATGCCCGCAGCGAGAGGAGCAATACGATGCCGACTGACGTCGTGCTGGAATTTCATGTGGCGCGCGCCGCCCGTGACCGCTACGAATTCGACCAGGCGATGTTTGCCTATACCGGCACAGCGGTTCTCGCTGATTTCCACGCGGCGCGCCTGTTTGCGGCGCGCATCAACGTGACGCGTGATGGGATTAATTTTCCCGAACGCGCGGTGCAGGCCGGGCATCTCAGCGCGATGGGTATCATCCACGAGCTCTCGCACGCGCTGCTGCGCCGCTACCGTATGCAGTCAAATCCCACACTTCTCGCCGATGCACTCGCGTATCTGGCCGAACATCTCGGCCCGGATGTGCTCGATACCGCGCTACACCGCTTTGCGGATGCGTTTCCCCCCACGGCTGTCTATCAAGGCCGCGAGACGCTTGATGGTTATCTGCTCGGGCGCACTGGTGATCTGTCGCACCGCGAGGCGACGCTCGAAGAGCTGTTTATGCTCTGGCTGAGCAACAACAATCCGGCGTTTGCACCATTCCATGAACTGTTTGATGATGCCAGCCTCGCGCTCAGCAGCGCCTACCGCCCGCTGGTCGATATGCTGCGCGCATTTCTGCGCGAGCAGCCGGTGAGCGCCGAATTTCCCGGTGGTGCCACCAATATCGTCGATGCGCTGCTCGCGCCCACGCTGGCCGCGCCCGGCTCGCTCGAAGCGCAACTGCGCTTTATCGTCGAGCACTGGGGTGGTGTGGCGGGGGTGATCGACCAGATCGATCTGTATCGGCTGCTGAGCGGGATCGATGTCATCCACGAAGAAGGTCGCGCATTTCTTGCGGGTGCGCCTGCGTTTCAGTCGGCCGCCGAGCAGGCTGCCTTTCTCGCTGCCGCAGCCGAGCGCCGCGAGCCGACGTTTGGTGGCGGCATTGGTGATATTGTGGCGGCTGATGTGCCGGTCGTCGATTATACCTATGTCGAAACCGAGCCTGAGCGCTTCTCGCTCGACCGCGATTGGATGCCGCGCTGTGTGCTGATCGCCAAGAATGCCTTTGTCTGGCTCGACCAGCTCAGCAAGCGCTACGAGCGCCAGATCGCGACGCTTGGCGATATCCCCGATGCCGAGCTCGATGCGCTGGCACGCCAGGGGATCACCGGGTTGTGGCTGATCGGCCTCTGGGAGCGCAGCACGGCCAGCAAACGTATCAAACAGATGATGGGCAACACAGACGCGGTGGCCTCAGCGTACTCACTCTACGATTACGCGATCGCCTATGATCTGGGCGGCACCGATGCGCTCGACGTGTTGCGCGAGCGCTGCAAACAGCGTGGCATCCGGCTCGCCAGCGATATGGTGCCCAACCACGTGGGTATTGATGGCCGCTGGGTGATCGAACATCCGGACTGGTTTGTTCAGTTGCCGTTCCCGCCGTTCCCCGGCTATACCTTCGAAAGCCCCGATCTGTCGCAAGACGACCGGGTGGCGATTATGATCGAAGACCATTATTTTGATAAAACTGATGCCGCAGTTGTGTTCAAACGCGTCGATCGGCAGACGGGCGACACACGTTTTCTGTACCATGGTAATGATGGTACGGCGATGCCGTGGAACGATACCGCACAGCTCAATTATCTCGACCCACAGGTGCGCGAGGCGGTGATCCAGACGATCCTGCACGTCGCCCGCCAGTTCCCGATCATCCGCTTCGATGCGGCGATGACACTCGCCAAACGCCATTTCCATCGGCTCTGGTACCCCGAGCCGGGTGGCGGTAGCGATATCGCCTCGCGTGCCGGCTACGGGACGACGCGCGCCCAGTTTGATGACCTGATGCCCGAGGAGTTCTGGCGCGAGGTCGTCGATCGGTGTGCGGTTGAAGCCCCGGATACATTGCTGCTCGCCGAGGCGTTCTGGATGATGGAGAGCTATTTCGTCCGCACGCTTGGCATGCACCGCGTCTATAATTCGGCGTTTATGGTGATCCTGCGCGATGAAGACAACGGTAAATATCGCCAGATCCTCAAGAATACGCTCGAATTTGACCCCGAGATCCTCAAACGCTATGTCAACTTTATGAATAACCCCGACGAGCGCACCGCCGTCGACCAGTTTGGCAAAGATGGCAAATACTTTGGCGTCGCAATCATGATGGTGACCATGCCCGGGCTGCCGATGTTTGGTCACGGGCAGTTTGAGGGCTTCACCGAGAAATATGGCATGGAGTATCGGCGCGCTTACTACGAAGAGACGCCCGACCAGTGGCTGGTCGATCGCCACCTGCGCGAGATTGCACCACTGTTGCATCGACGCGCGATCTTCTCTGAGGCACACGATTTCCTGCTTTTCGACGCATGTGCGCCCGACGGTAGCGTGCTCGAAGATGTCTTTGCCTATTCGAATCGCTATGCGGGCCAGGCGAGCCTGGTGCTGTACCATAATCGGTTTGCGACGGTACGCGGTCGGATCCACGAATCGGCGGCCTATTCGGTACGCAGTGACGATGAGAGCCGCACGCTCACGCATCGCACGCTGGCGGCCGGGCTGGGCATCGGCGGCGACGACCGCGAGTATGTGATCTATCGTGATCATCCGGCGGGTCTGGAATATATTCGCCACAGCCAGGATCTGCACAACACCGGCTTCGCTTTCGATCTCGGTGCCTACGAATACCACGTCTATCTCGATTTTCGCACGGTCTACGATCACGATGGTCGGTATGCGACAATCGCCGGCGATCTGGGCGGCCGTGGTGTGCCGAACATCGAAGCCGCGCTGCGCGAGCTCTTTATTCAGCCGCTTCATCGCCCGCTGCGTGAACTGGTGAACGCCGATCTGTTCCAGCGGCTACGCGCTGCTGCCAGCACCGTAGCGGCCGCAACGGAAGTGGTCGCGGCGGCACCTGCCGATAATGACCAAATCGATGCGACACCGTCAACCGGTATTGCCGATGGCCCAACCGAGGTGATGCTCAAACCCGCCCACGATGAAGCGATGCCTGCCGATTCGGCGAACATGGTGGACGAACCGTCGGCGACGAACTACGCATTCCTCGTCGAAGCGGTGGTGCGACCAGCGGTCGATGCATTTGCGGCGGCGGCGCTGCGCTATGCGGGTGCCGAGACCGACCCGGCCCCGTTTGTCGAGGCGACACTGGCGCGCGTGCTGGCGCTCGCCGATGCGCTTGATGTTGCCGCGAGCGCCGACTGGGCGCTGGCGCTGGCGTGGAGTTTCACCGGCCAACTCGGGCTGCTCGCAGACGAAGACAGCGAGCGTGGCCGTTCGCGCTACGATGAGTGGCTGGTGGGCCGGGTTGTCGAGCGTGCGCTGCGCGACAGTGGGCTGAGCGAGGATGCGGCTTGGCAGCAGAACGCAGCAGTGCGCCTGCTCAGCAGCCACGCGCGTGTAGTGCTCGATGCCGAGACGCTGCCCGAACTGCTCGACACACTGCTGAGCGATCTGGACGCGCGCGCGCTGCTGGGCGTCAACCGCTTTGAAGATGTCGTCTATTACCGCCGCGAAGGTTTTGATGTACTGCTCGATGCACTCGACACCAGCGCGCGTGTCGAGGTCTTCGCGATGCACCCGGCAGACGAGATCGACGATGCGCTGGCGCTGATCGACGAGCGCGTGGCGACGTTGCAGGCCGCCGATGCTGATGCAAATTACCGTATCGAGCAGCTACGCGGCGCGCTCACGTATCACGAGCCGGTTGTGGCCGTCGTAGCTGTTTCGGCGGCGACAGCGGGCGCGACGAGCGTCACCACATCGCCGACACGCACCTCAGCCGAGACGATCACGGAGGCATAGACACGGCTCCAGCCCGGGCTCGTTTTCTGCGAGATGCGTGTGAATGCACCATCGACAAACGAGCCTGCGATGTTGCTGCACGGCGCGGCATAGGCCGTGATCTCGATCACTGCCGCGCCGACCCGCAGTTGTGTGCCAATGCTCAGCGCGTTCCAGTCGAGCCCGCTGATCGTGAGATTTTCGCCGGTGGTGCCCGGCTCGATCGGATGGCCTTCGTCCTGGAGCGCTGTAATTTGTTC
>JAYUYF010000109.1:0-2046 GCA_043752605.1 Roseiflexaceae bacterium | reverse complement strand
CGCTTGTCCCTCCCACTGTCACGCCATAAAACGCCGCAACGAGAATGCTCGGCTGTGGTATACTACGAACATATGTTCGATACTGTGAGGGTATGATGCCGATTCGGGTGCTTGATGCGGTTGTCGCGGCGCAGATCGCTGCGGGTGAGATCATCGAGCGGCCGGCATCGGTGATCCGCGAGCTGGTCGAAAATGCGATCGATGCCGGAGCGCGCCGGATCGTGGTCGACTCAACCGGTGGCGGCCTGCGCGAGTTGCGCGTGAGCGATGATGGTGCCGGGATCGCCGCAGCCCAGGTCGAGACCGCGTTTGCGCGCCACGCCACCAGTAAGCTTCAGGCAGCGGATGACCTGCTGGCGATCGCCACACTCGGGTTTCGTGGCGAGGCGCTGCCCGCGATCGCGGCGGTGGCGCAGGTGATCTGTTCCACGCGCACCGCCGATGCAGCGGCGGGTACTGAGGTGCGGCTGGCGGGCGGCGAGGTGCAGCACATCGCGCCGATCGGTGTCGCACCGGGCACGACGTTTGTGGTGCGCAATCTGTTCTACAACCTGCCGGTTCGCCGCGAGTTCCTGCGTTCGGAGGCGGGCGAGCAGGCGCAGATCGCCACACTGGTGGCGCAGTATGCGCTGATGTACCCGGAAATCCGCTTCACGCTCACGCTCGATGGCCGCGCCGCGCTCCAGACCAGCGGCGATGGTGATCTGCGTACCGCCGTTGTGGCGGTGTACGGCCTCGATGTCGCGCGCCGTCTGTTACCCGTGCAGACCACGTTGGGCGGTGGCCGCGATGCGCTGACGATCGCGGGGCTGATCGCGCCGCCGGGGCTGACGCGCAGCGCGCGCAACGCCTTCCACCTGTTTGTCAATCGGCGCGCGGTCGCCGCACGGGGCGCGATCGCGGCGGTTGTGGAAGAGGCATACACCACAATGCTGTTGCCCGGCCGCCACCCGCTGGTTGTGCTCGGGCTGATGCTCGACCCGGCGGCGGTCGATGTCAATATTCATCCGACAAAAAGCGAAGTCCGCTTCCGTGACCCATCGTATGTCTACAGCGGTCTGGGGCGTGCCGTGCGTGATACCCTGGCCGAAGCGGGCGCGACGGCGCTCTGGCAGCCGCCCGATGAGCAGATCGGCCGCCGCTTCGCGCTGAGCCGCGCCGGTGGCGTGCCAGCGGCTGAGGCGTGGCAGCCGCCCGCGTGGGATCCGGGAGCGGCGGAGGTGCCCGCATTCCCGGCCGATCTGCGCGTCGTCGGTCAACTCACGCGCAGCTATATTCTCGCCGAGGCGCACGATGGCCTGCTGCTCGTGGATCAGCAGGCGGCCCACGAGCGGGTGCTTTACGAGCGGTTGCTGGCGGGTGTCGCGGGCGAGCTGATCGACAGCGTGGCGCTCGAACCACCGCAGGTGTTGACGGTGGCGATGCAGGAGTTGCACGCACTGTGGCCCGCGCTGGCGCAACTGGGGCTCGTGATTAGTGGTACGCCCGCCGCGCTGGTAGCGATCCCGGCGGGTCTTGATCCTGCGCTCGCCGCCGATGTGCTTGGCGAGCTGGCGCACCACACGCGCGCAGGAGCCGCAGGATTGCACGCGCCCGCGCGCCTGCGCATGATCGCCGCCCACGGCGCGATTCGGGTGCATACGGCGCTCGATCACGCTGCGCTGGAGGATTTGTTGCACGCGCTGGCCGCCTGTGCGGAGCCGCAGATCTGCCCGCACGGCCGCCCGACGTGCATGCGCCTGAGCCACGCGCAGATCGAGCAACAGCTTGGGCGCGGCTAGCGCGCAGCAAACACCGCTGCAACATCGACGCCCAGACCAGGAATCAGCGCTGAGGTGGCCTGCGCACCAGCCACCGCCACACAATGCTCGTGGTACGTACCTCCTACCAGCGTCAGCACCGTGATCGTCGTGTCGATCGGGTTGACGATCCAGTACTCGGGGATACTGGCGGCGGCATAGTCTGCGCGCTTGGTCACGGTGTCGCGCGTGGGGTCATCATTGCTGACGACCTCGACCACCAGGTCGGCCCCCTCCCAGAAGCGCC
>JAYUYF010000108.1:0-5326 GCA_043752605.1 Roseiflexaceae bacterium | reverse complement strand
GCTGTAAAGACAGCGCGTTGTGACGCTCCAAAGAGCGTGTTGTGGTCGCTCCGAAGAGCGAAATTTCGCTATTCACTTGTATGATGTACACGAACCACTGCCGCGCCGCGTATTCGCTGAGCTTGGCTGCGGGCGATCCGTGGGCCTGCGCTTGGCCGCCGTGCTGGCGGGGTGGGCCGAGGGTCACGGATCACGTACAGGGTGGGCCGGGCGTTGCCCGCGCCGCCGCCTGTGGTTCTCGAACGTAGTGTACATCGTCTGTCAATATGCGAAAACACATACGGTGTTTGGCACAAGGAACTCCGGTAGTGGTGGTTTTACTGCGCTCGTCCGTGGCCCTTACCCGACAGTGATATCACCTGCCGCATGACGCGAAATCGTCTACACGCTTGCGCATGCCGCGTAGCCCAGGAAGCGTGACAGCTCGCTGCGGAGCGTCGGTTGGCCACGAGATGGTCATTTGCCAGATAAATCCGGATTTTCATCGCTGGACGGCGAATCGCGGATGGCGTGCTGCTGCGGTGCGACGCGGTGAGGAGTATGCAAATCGCCAGATACGGCGTATTCTCTAGCATGTGTTCGTGCATCTTCACGTCAGGTCACAGGAAATGATCGAGCCTGTTTACACGGTTGCGTTTAATGTGGCTGATGACACGAATGTCGGGTCAGAGCCTGTATGATCGTACAGTACAATTACGTCTTGGGCGAGATGCCCTCACGGATCGAGGCGAAATCGGCGACATTTTCGGAAAAGTATATGTCGACGAATTTGGGGTGATTCCAACCGAAAACGTTGGTGCACGTACGCACATCAACCTTCCTTTCGATTGAATCGACCGTGCTCCGCATCCGTATCGTGAGAAGGTATCGTATGTCTGACGTACCACATGTGGTGCCACTGGTGCTCCAGCAAACGCTGGATGCTGCGTACACCGCCGCTCTGTCGCGTCGTGGAGGGTTACCTATCTGGCATCGGCAAGCAGTGTATGCTGCGCTCGGGCCGCCCGGACATCGCATTCCCGTTGCAACGCATCCGTCACTCCAGGCAGCGCGCGGTGGTTTACCATGCTTCGAAACCGTCCCCGTCGCGCCAGCCTTGCGTACTCGCGGTCACCTGAGGCGTACCGCGCTGGCAATCCAGAGTGCATACGTTGTCATTGAGCCGTCAGCAGATGGCCTTCTCCTGACGCCAAGTGATACTGCGGAGGAGAGTCGTCTCGCTGCCCTTGCCCGTCTGACGCTTGCGCAAGCCGAGGCCATCTACCGTGGGGAACCTGCGGGTGAGCAACCGCCGTGGCTCCTCTTCGAAGATGCGGTCTCATTTGCGGAACAGCAATTGGCTATCGCTGGAATGGTACGCCACGTAGCACTGTGGGATAGTGATTTGCAGATGTATCCGTTGCTGCCCGCGCTGTCTGACTCACGCATCGCCGGCATGCTCCTGGATACCGCGTACGTACTAAGCCTTGTGCTTGGGAGCACGTTCCACACCACCTGGCTCACGGTGCTGGTGCCACAGGCGTATCTTGCGCATCCTGAACCGTAGTATCTTTCACACCAGCCGCCACGTCGAGGTACGATGTGGCATAGGCAGGCGGCGGATGCTGCCTTGGGCGCGCCTGGGCCCAAGGTGCTGGTCTGCAGCGTGGGGAGCATGCCCGGTGTGGACGGCACGCGTACCTCGTGGACGTACGATGCCGCCGACCATCTCATCCGCGAGGTGGTGACGCTGACAACCGGCCCCGTGCGCGATGCACAGTTCGCCTACGATGCCGCAGGCAACCGCACCAGCGAGACAATCAATGGCGTGACGATCGCGGCGACCTTCAATCGCCGCGACCAGATCGTGCAGCGCGGCGCGGCGAACTACACCTACACCGCGAACGGCGACCTGGCGCAGATCGTCGATAGTACGCACACCACCCACTACACCTGGGACAGTGCGGGGCGACTGGCGGGGGCCACGCTGTCGGACGGCCAGGCAGTGACCTGCGCTGCGGATGCCGATGGGCAACGGGTCGCGCGCACGGTCGCGGGCATAACTGAGCAGCAGATCTGGGATCCCACCACGCCGTACGGCGACGCGGTGCTTACGACCGACGCGAGCGGCACCCCGATTCGTCGCACCACCCGCATGTCAAGGCCGACGTATTTTGGGCTCTTGGCCACTTTTGGTGAATCGACCCGGCAGGCATATACTAACCTCCGTCGTAGCTGTATACGAGGAGGCCAGCCGTGGATCTGCTGCCGTATCTCCTGCCGCTGGGCACCAGCCTCCACGTCAACGATCTGGTGATCGATCCAGAAGCCAAAGCGGTCACCGTCGAGCTTGAAGCGACTGCCCCCAGCTGCCCCTGCCCGTCCTGCCAGCAACCCGCCGAGCGTATGCATAGTCACTACCAGCGTACCGTCACCGACATCCCCTGGGCGCAGCTTGTCGTCAAACTTCACCTGCTCGTCCGCACGTTCTTCTGCGACAATACCGCCTGCACCCGCAAGCGCTTCACCGAGCGCCTTCCCGCACTGGTCGCACCATCAGCGCGACAGACAGTGCGGCTGGCGCATCAGCACCAGCAACTGGGCCTCGCGCTGGGTGGCAACCCTGGCGCACGGCTGAGCCAGGAGCTTGACCGCACGGTGAGCCGCAACACCGTGCTCCGCCTGGTGCGCCGCCTCCCACTCCCGGAAACGCCAGCGCCCGCGGTGGTCGGCATTGACGATTGGGCCGGGAAGAAAGGCCAGCGCTACGGGACGATCATTATCGACTTGGAGCGCCGCTGTCCCATCGCGCTGCGTGAAGACCGTGACGCCGAAACGCTCGCCGCGTGGCTCAGGCAGCATCCGACCATCCGCACTATCGCTCGCGATCGCGCGAGCGTGTATGCCGATGGCGCGACCAAGGGCGCGCCGCAGGCTGTTCAGGTCGCCGACCGCTTCCATCTCTTGGGGAATGTGGCCGATACCCTTTTGCCGGTCTTTGTGCAGCACACCAAGCTGATACGCGAGGCGACCGGTTCCCCTGCGAGCACGCTTCCGCCAGACGCGGTCGAGCACACAGCGCCACCAGTGACAGCGGCGGTTGTCCGCCTGCTGCCGCCACCGACCCCATCGCCGAAACACCAGGCGCAAGCCGAGCAGCGCCGCGCCGCGCGGCTGGCACGCTTCGCGCGAGCGCGGGAGCTCCATGCACAGGGCTGGCCCATCCGCGCGATTGGACGCGAGCTTGGCGTGAACCGGAACACCGTCCGAGCCTATCTCCGCGCGCCACGTTTTCCTGAGCGTCAACCGCGCATGCTGCGTGCGCCTGGTGTACGGGATCCCTTCATCCCCTACCTGATCGAGCGCTGGAATGCGGGCTGTCGCACAGGGACTGTCTTGTGGCAAGAGATTCGTGCGCGCGGCTACACCGGCAAACGGGTCACCGTCTTCAGTTTTGTCACCCGACTGCGGAAGGCGCTTGGCATCCCAGCGAAGAATCGAACCATTCACGCGGGTACGCTCACCGTGCCAGCGGAGCGACCGCTCACACCGCGGAGTGCGGTGTGGCAGGTGCTCCAGCCCCCCGAGAAGCGAGACGATGCAATTGACGAACGATTGCAGCAGTTGCGGCAGGTGCATGCGGATGTCGACGAGGCGATCACGTTATGGGATGACGCGCGCCGTCGCACACCATCAAATCGAACCTACACCTCCCAATGCTCTGGTGAGCGCCACAAACTTGAAAGCGTCAGATCCCGTACAGCCAGCATCTCTTTTGGCAGTCGGTCGTAGAGTCGGATGAACAGCTCCTCGTGCGAGAGGATCTCGGCGCACCATTGGTCACGATCTACAGCCATCAGCGCGTGAAAGTGCTCGGGCGTGAATTCATCAAGCCCGCGCCAGTCGAGATCCTCGTAGCGTGGCATCCAGCCGATTGGTCCCTCGATACTCACGGCACGACCGTGCGCCCGTTCCACGATCCACTTCAGCACGCGCATGTTCTCGCCGAAGCCTGGCCACAGGAAGCGCCCGTCGCGGTCGCGGCGAAACCAGTTCACGCTGAAGATTCGCGGTGGATTTGGCACACTTCTTCCGAATTGGAGCCAATGATTCATGTAGTCACCCATGTGGTAGCCTGCGAATGGGAGCATCGCAAACGGGTCGCGCCGCACGATACCCTGTTGTCCGCCGGCTGCCGCTGTAGTTTCCGAACCCATCGTCGCCGCTAGATACACACCAAATGTCCAGTTGAATGCCTGATACACCAGTGGCAGGAGTGTCGAGCGCCGCCCGCCGAAAATGAAGGCCTTGATCGGCACACCACGCGGGTTCTCCCACTCAGAGTCAATCACCGGGCACTGGCTGGCGGGCGCAGTGAAGCGCGCGTTCGCATGGGCCGCCAACCGTCCGCAGCCTGGCGTCCACTCGTTGCCTGTCCAGTCAATCAGATGCGCAGGCGGTTCGTGGGTCAGCCCCTCCCACCACACATCGCCGTCGTCGGTGAGCGCAACGTTGGTGAAGATGGTATTGGCGCGGACCGCGGCCAGCGCATTGGGGTTCGACTGCTGCGAGGTGCCGGGAGCCACGCCGAAGTAGCCACGCTCGGGATTGATAGCATACAGCTGGCCATCGTTGCCGGGCTTAATCCAGGCGATATCATCACCGACCGTCGTCACTTTCCAACCGGTGAGGGCGCTGGGCGGTATAAGCATGGCAAAGTTGGTCTTACCACAGGCCGAGGGGAAGGCGGCGGCCACATACGTCTTCTCACCGTGGGGATCTTCCACACCCAGGATGAGCATGTGCTCGGCGAGCCAGCCCTCATCGCGGGCGATGGTAGAGGCAATTCGCAGTGCCAGACACTTTTTGCCCAATAAGGCATTGCCACCGTAGCCCGAGCCGTAGCTCCAGATCGCGCGCTCCTCGGGGAAATGGACGATGTACTTGCGCTCGTGATTACACGGCCAGGACACGTCGGGCTGTCCCGGTTCTAGCGGCATGCCAACCGAGTGGACGCAGGGCACGAAGGTGTCATCGCCCAGCACATCCCACACGGCGCGGCCCATACGCGTCATGATGTGCATATTCACCACGACGTAAGGAGAGTCGGTGATTTGCACGCCAATGCGTGCCAGCGGTGAGCCGAGCGGTCCCATCGAGAACGGTACGACGAACATGGTGCGGCCGCGCATGCAGCCACGAAAGACGTCCTGGAGCGTCTGCTTCATCGCGCGCGGGTCGACCCAGTTGTTGGTGGAACCGGCGTCGCCCTTGCTCACGCTACAAATGAACGTCCGATCCTCGACGCGCGCCACATCCGACGGGTCAGAACGCGCCAGAAAGCTGT
>JAYUYF010000107.1:0-5328 GCA_043752605.1 Roseiflexaceae bacterium | reverse complement strand
TCTTGAGACGCTGGTCAATCGGCGGATCGAGCAGCGGAGCCAGGAGCAACTCGGCTATCAGTTTCTGTCTTCAGAGCCGATGAACATCGGTGGCGTCGAGGCAATTGCGATCGAGTATGCCTATGTCGTGCAGCCGATCGATGAGCCATTGCGCTTCTCGCTGCCGGTCGTCGTGCGAACGCGTGAGGTGCTCGCGACGATCGGTACGCGCAGCTACCTGCTGCTGCTCTCGGCACCCGAACACGAATTCGACGCCGCGAATGTACAGTTCGACCGGATCCTGGCCAGCACTCGCCTGCAATAAACAGGAGCCACGATGAGCAATATTGACGATCCTGGGTCGAGACGAACCCGCGCTGCCCTGGCGGCACACGAGGAAGAGCATCCTCCGGTCGATCGGGTGCTGGGCTCGCTGAGCGGTGAATCTGCGCAGTCTTCGCTCAGCGGCGATGCACCGGCCATGCCGCGTGTCTCGCGCCGCAAGCAATCGGCGGCCGCCACCGAGACGGGCAAGCTGCCACGCGGCATCTGGCTGCGGCTGCGCGTCAGCGGTGGGCTGGCGTTTCGTACCAGCCAGACGGTGGTCTTTACTGGTGGCCGGCTGGTCTATGATCATAGCGGCATCGGTGGTGTGGGCAAGTTAGCGCTGACGCGCGAACTAAGCGAGCAGCAGCAGGACGAGCTACGCGCCGCGCTCGTGGCGCTGGCAGACGCGCGATCGGAGCCGGCAACACGTGGTGGCGGCGATGTGCTGGTCTACGAGTTTGATGCAAAATCGGGCAAACACCTGATCGCGGTCTCCGCAGCCGCTTATGCAATGACCGATCGGCTGGCACACGTGGTGCAGTTGCTTGGCGCATTGATACGTGTCGATGCCGGCGAATTCGCGGTCGCTCCAATCAATGACCCGGGTGAATCGCCAGTCGATGATTCGGGTGAATCGCCGTTGAATAGTGGCTATCAGGAGCAATCATGAGTGTGAGCTATGAGCGTTTTCAGCAGGGGATGACATTTGCTGCATATCGCGCCCAGATGACCCGTAACCAGGATCGATTCGACGAAAATACGCGCCTGCTGCATATCGCCGATGACGACCGCGAATTTTTTCGTAGCCTGCCGCAGCCGGTGCGTGTGCTGGTGATCACCGAAGACTGGTGTGGTGATGCGATTAACAATCTGCCGATCATCGGGCGATTGGCCGAAGACAATAACCGCATGGATGTACGCGTCTTCCTGCGTGATCAGAACCCCGATTTGATCAATGCATACCTCAAAGATGGCCTGCATCAATCAATCCCGGTCTTTGTGGTGTTTGATAGCGACATGCACGAACTTGGCCATTTTATCGAGCGCCCGGCGCGCATCACCGCGCAGATGGACGTGTTCGTGGCAAACGTGTTCGCCACCGACCCCGCGCTCGCTGGTGTCGCACCGGGTACCTCGCCCGCACAGCTGTCTGAGGAAGCGCGCATGGCGCTGGGTCGTGGCTTTGGTCAGTTTCGCGCCGAGACCCGTGCCCTGTCTGATGCTGAGATCGTGCGTGAGATCCGCGCAATGATCGCCGGGTCACCGTAATGAACGAGTCGGCCGGGAGCATCAAGGTGCGAATCGTCTACTGTGCATCGTGTGGCTACGAAGGCCCGGCGCTCGATCTGGCGCGTGATCTGCTCCTGACATTTCGGTATAATCTGGCCGCGATCGAACTCATTCCCTGGCAGGACGGAACCTTTGATGTGGCGGTCGGCCCGCTGCTGGTGCATTCAATGCTGCGTGATGGTGGCTTCCCGGTATCAGCAACGATCATCGCGGCCGTGCGCGCACAGCTCGGCGGCTAGCGCGATCCAGCTACTTTACGCAACGCGAAGGCCGTAATTTTCAGGAGAATATGCTATACTGCGGCGCGGCATACCTACTCATAGACGCACAGGTAAGGGACCACATGGATCTTGTCACCATCAGTATTGTCCTCCAGCTCATCTTTCTCGAAGGCATCCTCTCGATCGATAATGCCGCTGTGCTTGGTGCAATGGTCGCACATTTGCCCAATGATAAGCCAATCCCGTGGCCGCGCTGGCTTACTTTCATGGCGGGATGGGGTGATCGGGTGTTGGGTATGCAGCGCGATGCGGCGCTAAAAGTCGGGTTGCTCGGTGCCTACGCAGGCCGGGCGTTGATGCTGATTCTTGCCGGTTTTATCATTCAGGTGCCGTGGCTGCGCATCCTCGGCGCGCTCTACCTGCTGTATCTGGCGATCCATCATATGGCCAAGTTGTATCAGGGTGGCCGCGATGACCACGCTGAAGATACTGCGCCGGTTGTACACGGTGGGTTCTGGGTGACGGTCGGTGCGATCGAGCTTGCTGACCTGGCGTTCAGCATCGATAACGTCATCGCCGCTGTCGCGCTTTCGGACGAGCTGTGGGTCGTGATGCTCGGCGTCGCGATCGGGATCGTGGTGATGCGCTTTGCCGCACAGATCTTCACCCGCTTGATCGCGTGGGAGCCCGCATTGGAGACCGGAGCCTTCTTGTTGCTGCTTGTCATCAGCGCGCAATTGCTCGCAAAGGATATCTTCCATATCGAGATCCCAGAGCTGGCACAGTTTGCGATGTCCGTTGGCACGCTGGCGCTGACGGTGGCGGTCGCACGCCTGCCGTTCCTCGGCTGGGTGCCGCGCGCCGCCCTGCCGCTCTTGTTTATCGCAAATTGGATCAATATTGCGATCGAGCGCATCAAGGATCTGTGTATGCTACCGTTTCGGCGGCGCGCGCGCACGAACTAAGGTGGACGGGCGCAACATGCTGTGTCGCTGCTGCTCCACTTCCCATATCCAGCATTCTCTGGTATACTCGGCAGCGAAACGAACATATGTACTTCTGTGAGGATTCATGCAACTGTTGTATCTCGACCCGCGTCAGCTCGACGCCGATCCCGACGGCGTGCGTGAGGATCCGGGCGATGTCGAGGGGCTCGCGGCGACGATCGCTGCGCAGGGTGTTTTGCAGCCACTGGGTGTCGTTGATGCCGGGCGCGGGCGCTACCGGGTGGTGTACGGCAACCGGCGGCGTGTCGCGGCACTCCAGCTCGAACTCGAGCGCGTGCCGTGTATTTTGCTCGATTCTGATGACCCGCAGACCTTTATTCGCCAGCTCACCGAGAACCTGCAGCGTCGTGATCTGAACGACCTTGAGCAGGCGCGCGCGTTTGCCCGCTTGCGCGATCAGGCGGCGCACGGCCGCAGCGGTGAGGAAGGTGCGTTTGATGAGCAGGTGGCGCGCCAGGTCGGTCTCTCAGCGCGCACGGTGCGGCGCTATCTTGGCCTGCTCGAATTACCCGCTGATGTGCAGGCGCTGTTGCGGAGCGGCGAATTGACCGTCACCCAGGCGCAGCATCTGCGGCGCATCCCGAGCGAGCGCACCCAGATCGAGCTTGCGCGTGCCGCTGTCGAAGAGGGCATGTCGGCGGCCGAGTTGAGCCGCCTCGCGAGCTTTTTCGCCGCCAACCCAAATCTCTCGCTCGACGCGGCGATCAGCGCGCTGCAGCAGGGCGTCGATCTTGCGGCCAATGCGCCGCGGCCGGGTGGCCCGGCGCTGGTGAGCGCTGGCGGCCCGCTGGCAAAGGGTGGCGCGGTGGCGATGCCCGGTGCCGATGACAACGACGATGACCTGTGGGACGATCAAGACGAGCCGGCCGATGACCCGCTCGGAGTGATGAACGAGACGGTCGAGAACCAGCCGCAAAACAAGGCGCGTGTCTTTCGTATCCGCTCGCTCGACCAGATGCTCGATGAGACCGACCGGCTCTCACGCGTATACGTCGACGGTGACCTGAGTAAGTGGGTAGAGAGTGACCAGGCCGCGCCGATGAAGGTGCGCCTGTTGCTCAAACAGGTCGAATCGCTCGCACGCGTGCTGCGTGATCTGGCTGGCAAGCGCGGCTGGGAGTTCGACGAGTAATAGTGGTCCACTGTAAGGCCGAAGCATGGATTACGGCGAATGCTTTGGCCTTACAAGGGGGTATTTGTTTTTATGACGGGTCGTTTCTTTCTGGGTTGCGCGGTCTGGGCGCACAAAGACTGGGTCGGCGAGCTGTTCCCGGCCGGGAGCAAGAGCGCCGATCTGCTCAACCTCTACAGCCGACGGCTGACGACTGTCGAGGGCAATACGACCTTCTATGCTACGCCCGGCGAGCAGGTTGTGGCGCGCTGGGCAGCCGAGACGCCCGACACGTTTCGTTTCTGCCTGAAGTTGCCGCGCGATGTGAGCCATGCAGGCGCGCTGGTACCGCAGATCGCGCAGACTCGCAGCTTTGTCGAACGCATGCAATTGCTCGGGCCACGGCTCGGGCCGTTCTTCTTGCAACTGCCACCGTCCTTCCACCCGCGTCAGTTGCCCGATCTGGCGCAGTGGCTGGCTGCCTGGCCCGCCGAGGAGCGGATCTCGGTTGAGGTGCGCCATATCGATTGGTTTGCGCCAGCGGCCGAACATGCGCTCAGCGCACTGCTCGCGCAGCATCATGCCGGCCGGGTGCTGATGGACGTGCGCCCGCTCGATCTGGGGCATCTGCCCGGTGCAGAAGAAGACATGCGCCGCGCGCGCGACAACAAGCCCGCTGTGCCGCTGCACCTGGTGCAGACCAGCGATATCGCCCTGGTACGCTTTATTGGTCACCCCGACGCTGATCGTAATCTGCCGCTGATCGACGACTGGGCGGGCACAATCGCTGGCTGGCTCGCTGCCGGTGTCGATGTCTACTTCTTCATGCACTGCCCGGTCGAACGGATCTCGCCCACGCTGTGCTGGATGCTCCAGGAGCGGCTGCTGGGCGTACCGGGTGTGCCACCACTACCGTGGACGAGTGCCGATGATCCACCCCGGCAGGCGTCGCTGTTCTGAATAATCGCCGAAACTGCGGCGAATGATGACTATTGGTTGATTGACATCGAGCCGTGAATGGCTACCATAAAAAGGTGGCTGTATATCGTCACGAGCGAAGGAATATTTCATGCGCAAGCCGCACCTCACACGCTTCTGGTTTGTCGTGTTCATCGCCGTCGTACCATTGCTCGCACGGCCCACGATCGCCGCACCCGCGCCACTGTCGACGCCCGATGCGATCATGCCCGGAGCGCGCTATCTTGTCGAGTTTGCTGAACCACCTGCGGCGTGGTATACCGGCGATCTGCCTGGTCTCGACGCAACCGCGCCGGTCGTCACGGGTGAAAAGCGACTCGATACGACCCAGGCGGCGGCGCAGGCCTACAGCACGCATCTGGCGAAACTTCGTGATGCGCGGCTTGATGCGATGCGCGCCGTCACGGGTGCCGAC
>JAYUYF010000106.1:0-5328 GCA_043752605.1 Roseiflexaceae bacterium | reverse complement strand
CGTCTGTGTCACTGTTGGTGGCACAGGTGAGAGCGTCCGTGTCGGCGTATTCGACGGCAGCGGCGTCTGCGTCGCGGTGCTGGTCGCGGTGTGCGTCGGCGTATTCGACGGAGTCAGCGTCTGCGTCGGCGTGCGTGATGGTGTAAACGTCTGCGTCGGCGTGCGCGTCAGCGTCGGCGTCACCGGTGTTGCGGTGTTGGTACGCGTCGGCGTGAGCGTATTCGTCGGCGTATTCGTCCGTGTCGGCGTCAGCGTCTGCGTCGGCGTATTCGTTCGTGTCGGCGTACGCGACGGGGTCAGCGTCTGCGTCGGCGTCTGCGTGACGGTCGGCGTCTGCGTGACGGTCGGCGTCTGCGACGGTGTAAATGTCTGGGTACTCGTCGGCGTGCGTGACGGTGTAAACGTCTGCGTTGCGGTGCGCGATGGAACGCTCGTGGGTGTTGCAGTACGTGTCGCCGTCGAGGTTCGCGTGCTGCTCGGCGTAACCGGCGTGCTGCTAGGCGGCACCGTTGTATTAGTCGGTGGTACCGGCGTGGTGGTGCTGCTAGGCGGCACCGTCGTATTGGTCGGCGGCACTGGCGCGGTCGTGTTGGTCGGCACAACGGGCGCAGTCGTGCTGGTCGGCGGCACCGGCGCGGTCGTCGGCGTATTGGTCGGCGGCACGGTCGTTGCGGTAAACGTCGGCGTGCTGGTGTTCGTCGGCGTGCTGGTGCTCGTCGGCGTGCTGGTCGGCGTATTCGGAACAACAACCACGGTATTCGTTGGCGCACCACTCTGCGTGAAGCCCGAGCGAATCGGTATCGTAAATGTTGAGCCGATCGGCACCTCGGCACCAAGTGCCGGGGCGAGCGGGAACACCGGCCGGTACGTCGAATTGACCGACACGCGCACCTGGCAGCTGTAGAGCTGCTCGTAGGCCAGCTGCGGGCAGGGTGTCGTATCCTGGGCATCGACATCATCGGCGGCGATGCCGTTGCCGTCGTTGGTCAGGTCGCCATCACCGTTGGTATCCCACACGGCACCGACGCGGATGAAATGATCGATCACGCGGCGATAGCCCTGCGCGACGAGCGCAGCAGCCTGGGTGGCATCGACCAGCGGCGAGAATACATCTGGCCGTCCATCGCCGTTTGTATCGAGGCCGTACTGGTAGAGATCCGGCACGCGGCCATTGAGCCGCCGCCAGGTTGGCGCAGGGTAGGCACCGGCCGCGCTATCGGCGATCGGGCCAGTGACGATATCCATGCGGCCATCGCCATCGGTGTCGCGGCCATACTGCGCGAAGCCGGGCAGCTGGTCGGCCGTGCTCAGGTCGATCAGGCGCACATAGCCAGCCGGCTGGCTGCCCTCCGGCAGTTGCCCGGTGAAAGTATCGAGCTGGCCATCGCCGTTGGTATCGGCACCATACTGGAAGCTATCGAAGCGCCCATCACCATTGGTATCGACGGCATCGAGGGTGCCATCCATATTGGCATCGCTCATGATCGCATCGGGGATATTGTCGGTGTTCAGGTCAAGCATGTTGACAAAGCCGATGCCACCGCTGCCACCCGACTCACTGCGGATGCGCTGGACGATCTGCTCCATGTCGAGGCGAGCGGACTGACCGGCCGGCACATCGAGAAAGCGGCTACCAAACTGGGCACCTTCCTGTGCCGAGTTGGTCAATCCCTGCTTGTTGAGAAAGATCAGGCCAAGATCAACGATCGCAGCCAGCAGGAAGAAAATGAGTGTGGCCGCAAGCGCGAACTCTACCAGCGCCTGACCGGCCCGTTTGCGATGTCTGTGCATACACATACTCCGTAGCATCACGATGATCGGCACGCGACGCCGTTCTCATAATTTGGATTGTTGCCGAGGTTCTCGATAGACCTTTGGATCGTCGCCTGGATACGGAGCGTCCCACTATTGTTGAAGACCCCACCCACCAGCTGGACAAGTGGTGTCAACGGACGAACAGTTGTATCGATCCGCACTTCAACCGGCCGCCCGATCGAACGCGGATTGCCGGTACCCAGTACAGGCGGGTAGCCAATACTCAGCTGGCTGGTCGTAAACGGATAAACTGCGCGTCTCCCGCTCGCACAATTGTGATCCGAGACGCCAGCCGCGCGGAGAATCGCACAGACACACGGGTCGGTCGCAGCATCGGGGTACTGGGGCGGTCGAGCCGGCAGATTGCCAGCCCAGGCCGCCACGCCGTTTTCCTGCCGATTGAGGACGAAAGGCGTGGGCGGCACCTGCGCTGCTATTTCAGCACCGTTGCGCGTAGCATTCCAGACCGTGGTATACGCGAACAGATACCAGCCAAGGTCGATAATGCCAAACAGCAAAATCAACAACAACGGTAACAAGAGCGCCATCTCGACCAGCGATTGACCACTCTTCTTTTTTTTCTTCAATTGCATGCGAGTCTCCCGCCTTTCATCCTGTGCTCATTATAGATTCATCAGCACGCAGCAACAATAGCCTGAAGGTCCCAAAGCGGCGAACATGACAATTGCATGACAGAATTCCTGAACGTGACCGACGATTGCGCCTTGACACCGCGTGTATCTATCCTCTATAGTGCGAAAGCGCCGGTCATCATCTTTCCAGCAGCGGGTCACGTGGCTCTGCGATGACCTGTGCGGAAATACAGCAGGTTCGGTATGGCAGATAAACTCGTCATCGTCGAATCGCCAGCCAAGGCGAAGACGATTCAAAAGTACCTTGGGCGCGGCTATCGCGTCGAGGCGTCCATGGGGCACGTGCGTGATCTTCCCAAGACCGGGCTGGGTCTCGATATCGAGCACGGTTTTACGCCGACGTACGAGATCTCACCCGGCAAAGAAAAGGTAATTGCGACGCTGCGCAAATCGGTCAAGGGCGCCGAAGAAGTCTTGCTCGCGACCGACCCCGATCGCGAGGGCGAGGCGATCGCGTGGCATATCTCGCAGGCGATCGGGATCCCGCGCACGACACCGGTACGACGCGTGGTGTTTACCGAGATCACGCCCAACGCGGTACGTCAGGCGGTGGCCAACCCGCGCGAAATCGATCACAATCTCGTCGATGCACAGCAGGCGCGGCGGGTGCTCGATCGGTTGGTAGGGTACCGGCTTTCGCCGCTGCTGTGGGACAAAGTCCGGCGCGGGCTCTCGGCCGGGCGTGTGCAATCGGTCGCGGTGCGGCTGGTCGTCGAGCGCGAGCGCGAGGTCGAGGCTTTTGTCGCCCAGGAATACTGGACGATCGAGGCCGATCTGCTGAAGCGTAGCCAGCGGCGCGAGGGCTTTCGGGCCACGCTGATCGAACGGGCGGGCAAGAAGCTCGACAAGTTTGACATCGGTATGCAGGAGCAGGCGGCGGTGATCACCGCCAATCTCGATGGTGCGCGCTATCTGGTGCGGCGAACGACGCGCAAAGACAAGCGCCGCACGCCCGCGCCGCCCTTCACCACCAGCACGTTGCAGCAGGAGGCGGGCCGCAAGCTCGGCTTCTCGACCAAGCGCACGATGATGGCAGCGCAGCAACTCTACGAAGGCGTCGATGTTGGTGGTGGCGAGGGCACGGTGGGCCTGATCACCTACATGCGTACCGATAGCCTGAACGTCTCGCGTGATGCACAGGAAGAGGCGCGCACGGTGATCGCCACCCGGTACGGCGCAGACTACCTGCCAGAGAAGATTCCGTTTTACAAAACAAAGGCGAAAGGGGCGCAGGAGGCGCACGAGGCCGTGCGGCCGACATCGAGCGCGCGCGTACCCGAGGCGATCCGCGCGGTGCTCACGAGTGACCAGGCGCGGCTCTACGACCTGATCTGGAAGCGGTTTCTGGCGAGCCAGATGGCGGCTGCGGTCTTTGATGCGACGACGGCCGATATCGGGGCCGGGCGGCAGCTTGGCGAAGCGAGTAACGACCCGTACACGTTTCGGGCGACGGGCAGCATCGTCAAGTTCCCGGGCTTCCTGGCGGTGTATAACGTCGGGCTCGATGAGGGCGAAGAGGACGAGGATAGCGAGCGCCGTCTGCCGCAGTTGCAGGAAGGTGAGGAGCTGGATCTGTCAAAGTTGTCGCCGATCCAGCATTTCACCGAGCCGCCGCCACGTTACACCGAGGCGAGCCTGGTGAAGGAGATGGAGCGCCAGGGGATCGGGCGGCCGTCGACGTACTCGCCGACAATCTCGACGATCATCGATCGCGAGTATGTCGAACTCAGCGACAAAAAGCTGATTCCGACGACACTTGGCCGGGTGGTGACCGATCTGCTGGTAGAGCACTTTGATCGAATCATCGATTACGGTTTCACCTCGGCGATTGAGGAGGAGCTTGACGCGATCGCCGAGGGCGAGAAGCGCTGGGTACCGATGATCGAAGGGTTCTATGGACCATTTGAAGAGCGGCTGGCAGCGGCGCGGATACAGATGCGCAATGTCAAAGTCGATGAAATTCTCACCGAACTGATCTGCCCGCGCTGCCACGAAGGCTACCTGGCCGTCAAATTTGGCAAGAATGGTGAGTTTCTGGCCTGCCAGCGCTACAGTCGCGAGGGCGGCGACGATTCGTGCGATTTTACCAGCGATTTTCATCGCGATGGTGACGGCAAGATTGTACTCGATGCGACCGCAGCGCCCGAGATGAGCGATGTGATGTGCCACGAGTGTAGCAAGCCGATGATCATCAAGAAGAGCCGTTTTGGGCCGTTTCTTGGCTGTAGCGGTTATCCAGAGTGTAAGGCGACGCGGCGCCTCGGCCGCGACGGCAAGCCAGCACCGCTGCCCGAGCCGACGGGTATCGGCTGCCCGAAGTGCAGCGCGGGCGAATTGCTGGCGCGGCGCGGCAAGTTCGGCAGACCGTTTTTTGGCTGCAACCGGTACCCAAAGTGTGACTATATCATCAATGATCTGGCTGAGGTAGCCAATTTTGTTCCGGGCGAGAGCGCACCGCCGGCGAATGTCACCGCGCTCCCGGCGCGCGGACGCGCGAAGGCGGCGGCCAGCGAACCGGCGGTGAAGAAACCGGCGGCGCGCGCGGCCAGCGGCACGGCAAAGAAACCAGCGGCGAAGAAGCCGGCCAGCAGCGTGGCGAAAAAGCCAGCGGCGAAGACGGTGACCGCAGCAAAGCCGACTGGAGCAGCCGCGAAGACAACCAGCGGGGTGCGCCGCAAAGCATCGTGATGCGGTAGTGCGCGGCAAAATCGGTGCGCTGGTAGTTCATCGGGAGGTGTGATTGGCCGCCAACCGTTCGCTCGCAGAGGGGAAACGCGTTCGCTTGACGCGCGGCCTTGTTCTGAGATAATGCGAACGGAGGGTGAATTATGCAGCGATATCGACAACTATTTCAGCGTCC
>JAYUYF010000105.1:0-2048 GCA_043752605.1 Roseiflexaceae bacterium | reverse complement strand
TCATGGAGGGCGAGAGCCTGGTGAATGACGCATCGGCGCTGGTGTTTTACCGGATCGCGATCACGGCGGCGCTCACCGGCAGCTTCTCGCTGCTCGATGCCGGGCGCGAATTTGTGGTCACCAGTGTCGGTGGAGTGCTGACCGGGCTGGTGCTCGCGTGGCTGGTAGGGCAGATGCTCAAACGGCTAAACAACACCCCGGTCGAGCTGGTGCTCACGTTTCTTGGCAGCTTCTTCGCCTACCTGATCGCCGAGCGGTTGCACGTCTCGGGCGTGCTCTCGGCCGTGGCCCTCGGGCTGTACGTCGGTTATATCAGTCCGCGGGCGATGCCGCCCGCCACGCGGGTGCAGGCCGAGGCGATCTGGAACATTGTCGTCTTCTTGCTCAACGGCCTGGCCTTTATCCTGATCGGCCTTCAACTCCCCACGATCGTGCGCGATGTTGGCCGTGCCGATCTGGGGCAACTCGTCATCGCGGCGGCGGCAATCGCGCTCACCTGCATCGTCGCGCGTCTGATCTGGGTGTTTCCCGGTACCTACCTACCGCGCTATTTGAGTAAACCCGTGCGGCTGCGCAATCCACAAGCACCGTCGTGGCGGAGTGTGCTGGTGCTCGGCTGGGCGGGTATGCGCGGTATCGTCTCGCTGGCGGCGGCGCTCTCGTTGCCGCGCGAATTCCCCAACCGCGAAGCCATTCTGTTTATCACTTTTTGTGTCATTCTGGCCACGCTCGTTGGCCAGGGGCTCACGTTGCCAGCGCTTATTCGGCGGCTTGGTGTACGCGGCGATGACGGCCACGAGGAAGAGAACCGCGCGCGGTTGGTGGTGGCAAGCGCAGGGCTGGCGCGGCTCGACGAACTGGCGAGCGAGGAATGGACACGTGACGCGCATCTGGACGATCTGCGCCATCACTATATCGAGCAGCGCGACCGCTTCGCCGCACGGTTTGATATGCACACTGCCGAGGAACCGTTCGAGCACACCGCCGATGCATTTCTGCGGCTGCGCGATGAGTTGTTGCGCGCTGAGCAGCAGGCGCTGATCGAACTACGCGATACCGATACGATCAACGACGAAGTGCTGCGTACCGTCCAGCGCGAACTCGATCTCGAGCGGCTACGGCTCGGGTTGGGGTAGCGTCGGGATGCGGCATGCTGCGTCCCGACGTTGGCGCTATCCGCCAAACACGATCCGCGCCAGGCCGTAGCCCATGCCGATTGTATCGACCGAGGTGCTATTGCTGAGCACGATCACCACCACGCGCTGCTCGGGGAAGCGCGCCAGAAACGTGGCAGAACCGGTCATCAGCCCGGGATGGCTGACCATCAGCCGCTCATCGAACTGCTGCACTTTGACGCCGTAGCCGTATTCAAACAGATTGGGCGTCTGCATTTGCTGCCGCGATACCACATTCAGCAGCCGGTCATCGCGCAGCGCGGCATCCCAGCGCGCCAGATCCTCGGCGCTGGAATACAGGTTGCCCGATGCAAACAGCGTCGACGCATCGAGAAATCCTGACCGCTGCCCGACCGCGCCATAGCCTGGTGCCACACCCGCGCTCACCGCGCCGACACCCGTATCGACACCCGTGTCCTGCATGCCGAGCGGCGCAAAGATCGCATCGCGCATAAACTCGGCATACGGCTGGCCGCTGACCCGCTCGATGATCAGCCCGAGCACACAGTACCCCGAATTGCCGTAGCTGTAGAGCGTGCCGGGCGCAAAGCTGAGCGGCAGATCACGGAAGCGCGCCAGCAACGCCTGCGGTGTGGTAACCTGGCCTTCGGTGGCCTCAAAATCGAAGAAATCGGTATAATTTGGCAACCCCGAGGTATGCGATAACAATTGGTGGATGGTGATTGGCTGCCAGGCGGGCGGGCAGGGTGTGATATAGGTGCAGACCGGATCCTGCACCTTGAGCCTGCCCTGCTGCTGGAGCAACAGGATCGCCGCCGCCGTGAATTGTTTGGTGAGCGAGGCGAGCCGGTAGCGGGTCTGCGGGGTGGCGGGCAAATCGGTATCGGCCACTCCGTAGCCCTTGCTCAGCAG
>JAYUYF010000104.1:0-5354 GCA_043752605.1 Roseiflexaceae bacterium | reverse complement strand
GGGCGGCGCTACCGGGGCGCGTGGCTGATCATCGACGAATTTACGCGTGCTCCGGTGGATGCGGCATTTGGCAGTTTGCTGACCACACTCGGCGGCGCTGGCGATGCCCGGCTCACCGTACCATCCGCCGACGGCGTGAGCGTCGAGCTGCCGCTACCCGCCGATTTTCGCATCATTGGCACGCTCAACAGCTTCGACCGCCACTTCCTCAACCAGATCAGCGAGGCGCTCAAACGGCGCTTCGATTTTATCGATGTGCTGCCACCGGCGCGCAGTGCGAGTGTCGCCGAGCAGGGAATTGTGCTGTGGCGCGCGCTCGGTAACGCCAGCCGCAACGGGCTGGTCGCACTCACGATTGATATTGACACCATAAAAATGTGGCAAGATGTCGTGATGCTTTCCCGCAGTGATACCACCGATTCGCTTATGTATGCGGTCGTCTGGAGCGACAGCGATGCCGAAGCGCACTTCGCGCAGCTGTACCGGGTATTCGCTGCCGTGCGCGTGTTCCGGCAGGTAGGCACCGCGCAGCTGATCGCCAGCGCCACCAACCTGATCAGCGGCCAACAGATTGGCATGGGGTGGCGAGACGCGCTCGACGCAGCGCTGGCCGACAGCCTGGCCGACCAGTTGCAGGTGCTCACGCCAGACGAGCAGGAGATCCTGCTGGCGGCCTGCACACAGGATGCTGCCGGGCGCAGCGCGCGGCTCACCAGCATCTTCGAGAGCTTGCCCACCAATCGTAAGCGCGTGTTGCTGGCGCAGCTCGCCAGCGTGCTCGGAGCCGGGATCGATCCGGCGCAGGACGCAGCGCCCACCGAGCTGCAGGTGACCAGCGTCTTTGGCGCACCAATCGAACTCAATCCAGAGGGGCTATTTGCGCGGCGCGTGCGCGCCTTTGCCGATGGCCGAGGAGCGTAACATGCTGACCGAAGAAGGGCGCATGGGCTTTCGTTGGATGCAGGCGCGCATGATCCAGCTGCTGCTACGCCACGATTTGCCGGTGTTTGACAAACAGTTTGCCGAGCATCAGGCACCACAACTGGAGGCCGACGACGCGCTCAAACCGTACCGCGATGTCGCGGTACTGCTCTATTTACGCCGCGAATGCTTTGCCGAGATCATCCCGCAGATCAAGCGCCGTCTGAGCTTTCGCGCGCCGGAGCATCAGCAGCGCGAGCCGTTGCCCGCGCGTGGCCGCACCGATTGGCCGCGCACGATTGCGCATCAGCTGCGCGAACTCCCCGACCAGTTGCCGCTCACCGTCGATATTCGGCAGCGGCGGCGCGACTTTGCCACACCCGAAAACCTGCTGGTCGTCATCACGCTGCTCGAATATCGTGAAGCCGCACAGGCCGCGCTGGCCACCGAGGCGCTGGCCGACCCGGCGAGTGCGCTGCGCCACCCGTTGCAGGAGATCGTAGCCGACTGTACGCGCGAGTTGGCGTTTTTGCAGTTTGCCGGGTTGGTGCGCCAGTGCGACGCGATCCGCGCGGGTCGCGCCGATGTATCCGTAGCGGCGATCGAAGAGCGGGTCGCGCAGCGGCTGATACCCGGGGGCACCAGCGCTTACCAGCACCTGCTGCGCTGGCGGGCGCGGCTGGCTGCGCTCCAGTTGCTCGATGCGCGTCCAGACGAGCAGGAAGTGCAGATGCTTGGCGCAGATCCGCAGCAGGCCGACATACTCTACCAGCGCTGGGTCTTCTACGAGTTGCTCGACCATCTCGCGCGCACGAACTCGCTTATCGAGTGGTCGCCGCAACAGGCACGCGCCGCCTTTTGCTGGGGTACGCCGGTGCGGATGTACGAACTGATCCACGACCGCAAGATTCGCACGCAGGCGACGACCGCAGGCGCTGCAATACCCGAATGGCAACACGCACCCGAGAGCCGCCCCGATTTGTTCATCCGCGCGCAGGATGCCGCCGTAGTTGCGCAGGCGGGGCAGGTGATCTGGCGTGCGCCCGGCTACATGCTCGACGCCAAATTCTATCAGGGGCACCAGGGGCGCAAGGCCCCGCGCGATGCCGTCAAGCGCATGATCGCCGATCTGCACCTGACGGGCCAGCGCCATGGCGCACTGGTGTTTGCGTTTCAAAAGACCGCGCCTACTGCCCGACGAGACGCCGACAGCGACGAAGACCTGCTCCCGCCACCGGCAGCCAGCGACCCATCTGGATTGTTGTATTGCGTCAATCCCGATCCTGCGCGCGGCAATCATACCACGCCCGATGTCGCGATCGGCATCTGGCAGGTAGCACCCGTTGCCACAGCGCACGCCGAAGCCCCCGCAAATCCAGCGTTGCTGAGCGCATTGCTCGATACCGTCCACCACGCATTGAGCCCGGCGATACCGGTGCGCTGCCACGGTCTGTTCCTCGACGAGTTGGGCACGACCGCGCACGGCGCGCTGGCAAACACAGCGCTGATGTCTTTCCGCGATGGTGCAGTGGCATCGGAGTCGCGGGAAGATCTACTCGTCTGCCCCAAACCACACGTCGGCGCGTGGCGAGTCGACCTTGTGAGCCTGAAACACGATTGTTGTACAAGCCGACGGTGTCATATCATCGGGCAACCCGGTGTGCGCAAGCCCACGCGGATCAGCGCGCTCGAAGATATCGGCACCATCCTGCGCGATGCCGCCACAAGGGATACTGCAGAGGACGATGAATTAACACTATCTGAGGCATTAACAGCACACATTCGTCAGATCGCACAACGCTATGCCGATCTCGTCAGCCCCGATCTCAGCCGATTCGAGAAAGAGGTACGCAACGACATCGATATTGGGGAAGGATTTGACACCAATCCGCTACTTGATGAACATCTGCGCAAGACACTGGTACTGGCACAGTTTCTGGCCGCACAGATTCGCGCAGTCAACGCCCAGAACTATGCGGGCCCGACCATATTGTTTTGTGGTGTTGTCGAAAGTCTGTGCAAGACCACGCTCAAGGCAGCTCTCAAAAAGCAAAACCTCATGTTTGTACAAGAAAACGGCAAATACCTCAACCAAACCCTCGGGAGTTACGGGCGCGCGCTCGATCATGGTGAAGTCAACTTTCAGAAGATGCGCGCGGCGTGCGACGCCAGTAATCACTGGCCTGACCCGCCTGCCGAGGCTGGCGGTATCACGTTGCGGCGCTGGGTCGGGCGTGTAAACAAGATTTACGACATTCGCAACATCGCTGCGCACCAGGCGCGCGCCAGCGCCGCAGACTATGCCACGTTGCACAACAACCTGTTCGGCTCCTCGGGCACGGGGCGTGGTATCATCAACGGGCTGATCGTTTCCTGGAGGACGCCATGAAAACGTTTCGCACACGCGCACAGATCCGCGCGCTCGAAAACTGGTTGCCGCTCGCCGAAGCGATCCGCCAGCGTACTGGCTGGCAACTCTCGGCAACCGAACTCGAACAGCTTATCCTGCGTGCGCTACCGTTCTTGCGCCAGGCGCGCACCCACTACGAAGCGCAGGCGACGATCTGGCGGGCGATGTGGAAGGAGCGCGGGCATGGCGAAGACGCGCGGTAACCGACGCGGTTCGACCTTTACCTTTCGGCGGCGGATGATGCTCGTGCGGCTGCTGTTGCGTGGGCCATTCAGTGCAGCCGACCTGATCGCCGAAGCCAGTGCCGCGCTCGATGGCGACGAAACCTACCCCGAGGCGGCGGCGATCGCGCTCAAACACGACCTCGACGCGCTCAAGAGCGAGTACGGCTGCGAAATTGTGTTCAACCGCAGCACACGGCGCTACGAGCTGCGCGAACTCGGCGAACTGGCGCTGCTTGACCTGACCAACCCCAGTCTGGAGGCGCTGGCCTTCCTCGATGCCAATTTCCCCGCCGGCTCATCGCTGCCGGAACACACCAGCATTCGTACCCTGATCGACCAGTTGCACTGGCTACTGCCGGCCGAGCGGCGCTCGACGGTGCAGGGCGGCCGGATGACGCTCGCCGTGCATCCGAACACCGACCGGATCGACACACAGACCTTCGCCCAGATCAAGCGCGCCGTACACGAACAGCGCGAGGTACAGTTTGCGTATCGGAGCAACTACGACGAGGGAGAAGCTCGTCTGCACCGCGTTGCACCGTACGATATCCTGTTCCGCCCGGAGGGGCACGTCTATCTCGATGCGACCGTACTTGAGGTGCAGCCTGCGGGGGCAGAGCAGCGCCACGCTGCGATCCATTACCGACTCGACCGGATCGTTGGCGGCAGTGTGCAGGTGTTGCCGCGCAAACTACCGCTCGCACGGCCGAAGAGCGCAACCTATCGTATCCGTTATACATTGCTGCCGATCGTCGCACGTCAGCGCGATATCTCGGTGTTCTTCCCCGAATCGGTGATCACGTATCACGACGACGGGCGGGCAAGTATCAGCGCAACCGTCACCAACCTCTGGCAGACGCGCCAGATCCTGTTGCGCTACGGCAGCGCGTGTATCGTCGAGCAGCCAGCCGAACTGGTAGCGCTGTTTGCCAGAGCTGCGCGCGAACTGGCCGATATCTATCGTGATGACACTGGCGACGCGGGATAATTGAGTACCAGATTGTGAGCATTGTGCTACCACCGATACGAACCACCGGCCTGACGCTCGGCAAATTTGCACCACTGCACCGTGGCCACCAGCTGCTGATCGAGACCGCGCTCGCCGAGGTCGATCACCTGATCGTGATCATCTATGATTCGCCGCTGGTGACGCCCGTGCCGCTGCCGCTGCGCAGCGCCTGGCTCCGCGCGCTGTACCCGCAGCTCACGGTCATCGAAGCCTGGGGTGGGCCGCAGGAGGTCGGCGATACGCCGATAATCCAGCAGCAGCACGAGGCATATATCGCCGCGCTGCTCGGTGATCAGCACATCACCCATTTCTACTCAAGCGAGTTCTACGGCGCGCATATGAGCCGCGCGCTGCACGCGGTCGACCGGCGCGTCGATCCGGCGCGCGCCACGGTGCCGATCTCGGCCACCCGCATCCGTGCCGATAGCTACGCGCACCGGGCGTACCTGCACCCGCGTGTCTACCGCGATCTGGTCACCAATGTCGTGGTGCTCGGCGCACCATCGACGGGCAAGACCACGCTCGCCGCCCGGCTGGCCGCGCTGTACCAGACGCACTGGATGCCCGAATATGGCCGTGAGTTCTGGGAGCAGCATCAGCACGCGCGGCGGCTGACACCGGCACAGTTGGTGACGATCGCGGAGACGCATCTGGCGCGCGAGGAACAGCTGCTGTGCGAGGCGCGCCAGTATCTGTTTACCGACACCAACGCGCTGACGACGGCGATCTTTGCGCTCGATTACCACGGCGCGGTGTTACCACGCCTCGCGCAGCTCGCCGATGCAGCAGC
>JAYUYF010000103.1:0-2061 GCA_043752605.1 Roseiflexaceae bacterium | reverse complement strand
GCGCGTACTCGCTTGTCGCGATTTTGCCCTCGATGCCACGCTCACCAAAGCCACCCGGCACGACAATACCATATATTCCCTGCAACAGGCTGGCCGTGCCCAGTCGCTCGATTTGCTCGGAAGAAACCCAGCGCAGGTCGATATCGATCCGGTGGTGCAGTGCAGCGTGACGCAGCGCCTCGACAACACTCAAATAGGCATCGTGCAACTCGACATACTTGCCGACAATCGCGATCGGCAGCGTACGCTTAGGCTCCTTGATCTGCGCCACCAGTGCGCGCCATTCTGCGAGATCGGGTGCGGGTGTACCGAGACCGAGCCGCCGCGTCAGGAATGCACCGAGCCCCCGATCCTCCAGCATGAGCGGTACCTCGTAGATCGTCTCAACCGTATGAAGCGGGATGACCGCCTCAAGATCGACATCGGCAAACAGCGCGATCTTCTCGCGCAGTTCATCGGCGACGGGCAGCTCGGCGCGTGCCACGATCACATCGGCGGTGATCCCCACACGGCGTAGCTCCATGACTGAATGCTGGGTGGGTTTGGTTTTGACCTCGTTGGTGGCTCCAATATGCGGGAGGAGCGTCACGTGGATGTAGAGCACATTGTCGCGGCCAACATCTTTGCGCATCTGGCGGATCGCTTCGAGAAATGGCAGCCCTTCGATATCGCCTACCGTGCCACCGATCTCGACAATCACAACATCAGTGGGTGACTGCTGCGCGACGGCGGCGATCCGTGCCTTGATTTCGTTAGTGATATGCGGGATGACCTGGATCGTCCCACCCAGATAATCGCCGCGCCGCTCGCGCTGGATCACCGACGAATAGATCTGCCCGGTCGTCATGTTACTTAGCCGCGTCAGATTTTCATCGATAAAACGCTCGTAATGCCCAAGATCGAGGTCGGTCTCGGCACCATCATCCGTGACAAATACTTCGCCATGCTGGTAGGGTGACATGGTGCCCGGATCGATATTGATGTACGGGTCGAGTTTTTGCACCGAGACGCGCAACCCACGGCTCTTCAGCAGCCGCCCAATCGACGCAACCGTAATTCCTTTGCCCACCGACGAAGCCACGCCGCCGGTAACAAAAATATACTTCGTCATAGGAACTCCTGGTTTCGTTGCAGACCCATGCATACAACGTCAAACCGGTATGGTTTTGCACAAAATAATCGAGGGGAAGGTCGTTCAACCCTCCCCTCGCCGAGGAACTCCGTAGCGCTTAGCCTGGTGTCGTGCGCATCGTCAGGCGCGCGCGCGGGCGGCCGCCACTGCCTTCTCGGCCGCATCGGCCAGCGAGACCGCCGGGATGAGTACTGAGTCGGCCAGAATGCGGCGACCCTCCTCTTCGTTGGTACCTACCAGTCGTGCGATCATCGGCACATCTGTCTTGACTTCGTCGAGCGCGGCGATAATCCCCTTCGCGACCTCATCGACACGCGTGATGCCACCAAAGATATTGAACATCACCGCCTTGACGTTGCTATCCGAGAGGATGATCTGCAACGCGGCCTTGACTTTGTCTTTGCCTGCGCCACCGCCGATGTCGAGAAAGTTGGCTGGCTCGCCGCCAAACAGCTTGACGACATCCATCGTCGCCATCGCGAGCCCGGCACCATTGACCATGCAGCCGATGTCGCCATCGAGCTTAATAAAGGTGATGCCCGCCGCGCGCGCCTGGCGCTCGGCTGCGGGCTCATCGGCCGGGTCACGCATCGCTTCGAGATCGGCGTGGCGGAACAGACCGCTGTCGTCGATCAGGATCTTCGAATCGAGCGCCTGGAGCGCGCCGTCGGCCTTGACCACCAGCGGGTTGATCTCGGCGAGCGTGGCATCATTGTCCATGTAGACCTGGTAGAGTGCGGTCGCGATTGTGGCGAACTGGCGCGCCTGTTTTGCATCGGTGAGACCGATCCCAAACGCCAGATCGCGCGCCTGATACTCGAGCAACCCGAGCGTCGGGTGCGCGGCGATCTTGATGATCGCCTCAGGGTTGGTCTTAGCGACTTCTTCGATCTCGACACCACCTTCAGCCGATGCCATGAGCACGATCG
>JAYUYF010000102.1:0-2062 GCA_043752605.1 Roseiflexaceae bacterium | reverse complement strand
CGCTGCGCCGCCGCCCACGGCGGGGATTGTGATGCGCTGGCTGCTACGCTGCCTGTTGGTAGCAGTCTGGCTGCTCGTGCCACAGGTGGCGTCAGCCGCCGATCCTGTGCCGCCAGCGCCGACGCCCACCGTACCCACGCCAGTACCTGATCCGCCCGCCGCGGCGACGCCCGACCCGGCGGCATCGGTCTGGCTGACGCGCGTGCCGCAGGTGGGCAACTGGATGGTCGATGGGGTTCTTGGCTCACTCAGCGCCGTGCTTGCGGTCTTCAATGATCTCCAGGCGGTGGTGTACCGCAGTGTGCTCGGCGTCTTTGGCGATACGACGGCCTGTGGCGATCTTGGATTTATTGCGTGTACACCGGTCAACTTTTTCTTTGCCACTGATTCGCCGGTAGGCGCGGCGGTTCAGGAGATGTGGCGCATCCTGCGTTCGGTAGCGACTGCACTTCTGACGCTGCTGCTCACCGTTCGGATTGGACGGCTGATGATTGGCGGTGTGGGGGATCTGGCGAGCGAAGGACAGGAATTGACAACCAGCTTTGCGATGGCGCTGGCGGTCATCTACGGTGCGGAAGGACTATTGCGCATGCTGATCGGGGCATTCAATGATCTGCACGCAGCCATTCTTGGTGATGGCGGAGCGGTTATCCTCAGCGCGATAGAGTCGCCGGTGTTCTTCAATCTGGCGAACCAGTTACTACGCGCGCTGTTGTTTATTGTGCTGTTTTTGCTGATGTTTAAAGCAATTACGCGCATTCTGCATCTGGCGCTGCTGATCGGGATGGCCCCCGTGATGGGCGCGCTGCTGCTCGATCGCTCGACAAGCAGCCGATTTGGTGCGTGGTTTGGTCGCTTGATCGAGACCCTGTTGCAACAGACGGCGTGGGTCTTTTTTCTCAAAGTTGGATCCGTGCTGTTTGCCAGTATCCAGCCAGTTCTGACACACGACCAGTTGCTCGGTCTGCTCTCGGCAGTATGTGTGCTGACGCTAACACTTGGTGGTGAATCGATTCTGGCGGGTATTGCCACGAGCGGGAGCTCGCTCGGGCAGGCACAGCGTGCATCGATGGTCTACGCCACCCAGACGATCGCCCCGATCCGTACCTTCGCCGGGCGCACCGTGGCGCGGGCAAGCCAGCTGCGCCGCCCGGCACGCCCTGCTGCGCGGCCGCTCCCCGATGCCGCGCAGCGCGCGAGTGCAGCGGCGAGCAAGATTTCATGAACGATGACCGACGCAATCTGGTTGCCGATCTGGCGGCTGGTTGGGCCGCGCGTGCGCTGGCGGCAAAGCTTGGTGCGGCACCCCTGCTCGTGCTGCTCGGCGTCTTGCTGCTGGCGCTGCTGCTGGTGCTGTGTGTGGTGCTGACGGCAATGTTGCAGGTCACCACGCTGACCTGGCCCGCAGCGCAGACCGACGCCGCTGGCTACCGCGCTGGTGGCTGGCGTGTGCAGAGCGAATTTGGCTGGCGTGCCGCGCCACACGCGTCAGCCACCAGCGAATTCCACGATGGTGTTGACCTCGCGGGTGGTGCATTCTGCCGTGGTTGCCCCGCCGCCGCCCTGTTTGATGCGAAGGTACAACACATTGGCTGGGATAATCCCACCGACCGGATGCCGCAGCGCGTGGGCAGCGGGCAGACGGTTGTGCTGAGCAACGGCGCGGGCGAGATGACGGCGTTCTACGGGCATCTCGAACCGTATCGCCTTTACGTGCGGGTCGAAGGGCGGATCGACGACTCGTACGACCGTTATGCTGGCGATGCGGAGTATGCACCGCTCGGCACCGGCGAACGCCAGCCGCCGATCGACCGCGCGATGATCGCGACTACCTGTAGCGGTGAACCACCGGTCTTCGTCGCCGACCAGATCGATTTGTCCACCTGGGTATTTCTGTACGACCGGCCCGCCACCTGCACCACGACCGTGACCTGGCCGCAACGTGGTGATGGCTGGCAGGGCTGGCGACCCGGTGCGCCCGGCGGCGGGCGGCAATCATCGATCGGCTGGAGTACGCCGGTCGATCTCGGTCGGCGCGCGGATGATGTGGCGCTGCGCTTTC
>JAYUYF010000101.1:0-12387 GCA_043752605.1 Roseiflexaceae bacterium | reverse complement strand
AAAGCCGATTGCACCCCGAATGCTTTGCCCCTACAATACCTGCATGACCGACGATCCACCACCATCTCTCATGATCGCCGCCGCCGGGGCGGCGTGGGCTACCGCACAACGCACACGCCGCAAACCACTGGCCGCGTCGACGATCGAATCGTACCGCGATGCGTGGGCATCGTTTGCGGCGTGGGCCGCCACCCAGGGCCGTACCGATGCGCGCAGCATTGCGGCCACCGACCTGGGGCACTGGCTCGATACGCTGGTGGGTAAGGCCGATGGCACGCTCCAGACCTACAGCCACGGTGTGCTGGCGGTCTGCAAGTTCCTCGCCGATCGCGGCGAACTGAGCTGCGACCTGGCACTGCTGCGCATGCACCTGCGCGATGCCCTGCCCCGCGCACCTGCTACCCGTGCCCCTGATGTCCCCGATCTCCGCCGCCTGGTGGGCTTCTACGATGCCGAGCCAGCGGCCGCCGATATCGGCACACGCGCCGAATCGCTGCGGCTCAATGTGCTGCGCAACGCCGCGCTGCTGCATACGCTGTTCTCGACGGGCGCGCGGATTTCGGAGTTGCTGGCGATCGATCTGCGTGGTGTGCGCGATGATAGTGGCGCAATCGCCGGCCAGGTCGAGGTGATCGGCAAGGGTGAACGCAAACGTGTCGTGTTTTTGCGTCGGCACGCCCAATCGCGGATCGAGCGCTATCTGCTGGCGCGGCGGCAGAGCTTCCCGGCTGCGCGCGCGCTGTTTGTCTCGCACGGGCCGCGTGGCGCAGGCGATCGGCTCGGGCGCGTCAGCGCGTGGAAGATCGTGACCGATGCCGCCTACACCTTGGCAGACCAGATCGAGGCCGATGGCCGCCCGCGCGAGGCGCGCCAGCTGCGCGAGGCCACGCCGCATACGTTCCGGCATTTCATCGCGACCTGGCTGCTCAACGAGGGTGCGCAGCTCTCCGAAGTCTCGGCGCTGCTCGGCCACGCCAACACGCGGATAACCGAGCAATATTATGCCCGGCACAGCGATGCACGCTTGCGCGAGTTGCACGACCAGTTTGCTCCCGATCCCGATCGACGACCAAGCTAACACGCTGACACTCGCACCGATCCGTTCTTTCTGGCATTATGGTATACTCGCAGAAACGCGCCGAAACACCGATTGACTGCAGAGAAGAACAGACGATCGTGTGATGCGCGCCGGTCGTACAAGAAGCTGGTGGATGGTAAGGAGTAGATATGCGCATCCTCGTTCTGGGCGGAGACGGGTACCTCGGCTGGCCCGCCGCAATGCACCTTTCGCAGCGTGGCCACGATGTCGGCGTGGTCGATAACATGATCCGCCGTACCTGGGATCACGAGCTCGGGGCGCATAGCCTCACCCCTATCCGCTCGCTCCACGAGCGCGTGGCCGCCTGGCGCGAAGTGACGGGCAAGCAGATCGACATGTTCGTCGGCGATCTGTGCGATTACACCTTCTTCGAGCCGGTCATCCGCGAATTTCGGCCCGATGCAATCGTCCATTTTGGCGAGCAGCGCAGCGCCCCGTACTCGATGATCGATCGCCGCCACGCAATCTTCACGCAGGTGAATAATGTGGTTGGCAACATGAATGTGCTGTACGCGATGGCCGAGCACGTACCCGATTGCCATCTGGTAAAGCTTGGCACGATGGGCGAGTACGGCACGCCAAATATCGATATCGAAGAAGGCTATATCACCATCACGCACAAAGGCCGCACGGATACGCTGCCGTATCCAAAGCAGCCCGGTAGCTGGTACCACGCCAGCAAAGTACACGATAGCGTCAATATGCTGCTCGCCTGCCGGATCTGGAATATCCGCGCCACTGATCTCAATCAGGGTGTGGTCTACGGCGTCGAGACGCCCGAGACCCAGATGGATCCGCGGCTCTGCACGCGCTTCGATTATGACGGTGTGTTTGGTACTGCGCTCAACCGCTTCTTGGTGCAGGCCGTCCACGGCGTACCGCTGACGGTCTATGGCAAGGGCGGCCAGACGCGCGGCTTCCTCGATATCCGCGATACGCTGGCCTGCGTCGAACTCGCCTGCCTCAATCCGGGCGAGCGCGGCCAGATGCGGGTCTTCAACCAGTTTACCGAGCAGTTTAATGTGGCTGGTCTGGCCGAAGCGGTACGCGAGGCGGCGACGGCGTTTGGCATCCAGGCGACGATCGAGCAATTGCCAAATCCGCGCGTCGAGCGCGAAGAGCATTATTACAATGCAGCCAATACGCACCTGCTCGATCTTGGCCTGCAGCCGCACTTTCTCAATGACACGCTGATGGAATCAGTGATGCGAATCGTGATGGAGCGCAAGGCCGATATTCACCCCGAGTTGATCCTGCCGTCGGTCAATTGGCGCAATACAAGCAATCCGACCATGGCGGCGGAAGAGCCGGTCGCGCGGTAACGACCGGGCGGCCGTAGCGCCGCAATACGCCACCGGTAGCGACGCAACATATTGCGGCGCTACCGGTGGCGTGACTGGTATCACCATGCGCTTTCCCCTCCTCGACCAACTTGACCTGCCGTGTACATTCGTACGCGTGATCCCGGGCGATTTGCACCCGGACGGGCGGCGCTACCTGCCGCAGATCGTGTTGCGTCTCGCTGATGCAGGCGCAGGCAGCCCGGTAGAACTGCGAATCGTCGACCGGCATCATCGCGTTGATCTTGCACAGGTTGGGAGCACGGGCAGCGCAAAAATGGTCTTGCTGCTGAGTTTGTTTGAGCGCATCGACCCGGCGGCACAGTTGATGCTGAGAGCAGGGGAGTACGAGCGCTCAGACGAACCGTTGGCCTCGCCAGAGATCGTCGGGCGCGTCACAACAGTGGCTAGCTGGGAGCACGGTATTGGGCAACTTGCCTACGAGACGCTGTATACCGAGCTTGCACTCGAGATTGGCAGCGGCAGTGTGGGACTACGTACTAGCCTGACTGCGCCAAAAATTGTGGATGCGATCGGCACCGAACAAGTCCGTGCAGGTGACATCCTGCGGGTATGGCGCTCGCGGATCGATATCCTGCAATTTTGGGCAAAGAGTTGACAAGTGCACAGATAGTGTTACCATGCATTGTGCACGGGTAGCCCGTACAGACGTTTCAGAAGGAGCTTTTGTGATGAAGTTTCAGGGTCGTATGATGGTCGCGACGGCAGCGATGGTCGGCGCGTTTGCTCTGGCAGCATGTGGTACTGGCGGCGGCGCGGGTGCTGGCGCGGGTGCTATCGCAATCGGTAGTGATGGTGAGAACCTGGCCTACGATAAGGCCACACTTACCGCACCAGCCAATACCGCGACGCGACTGACGTTCAAGAACAATTCGACGGCGCAGCAGCACAATATCGTGATCATCGAGGGTGGCGATACTGAGGCCGCTGCGGTTGATGAAGAGGCTGTCAACGCTGGTCCGCCGAACTATCTTCCGGCCAATCCGGCGATCAAGGCCAATACCGCAATGCTGGCACCGGGCGCGAGCGAGGGGATTACCTTCACGCTGCCGGCCGGTACCTACACCTACATCTGCACCTATCCGGCGCATTACGCCGGTGGTATGGTTGGTAAGCTCACCGTCCAGTAGTCTACTACTCCTTTGCAAAGGCCCTGTCGAGCAATCGGCAGGGCCTTTGCTTTTGGTGAGGTGCTATGACCGAACGGCTGTATTTTGCGGATGCGTATCTTGCGACATTCTCCGCACGGATTATGAAGCGGCGCACTGCACACGGACAGCAGCAGATAGCACTCGACCGCAGCGCGTTTTACCCCGCGGGCGGTGGCCAGCCCGCCGATGCCGGGACGCTCAACGGTGTCGCGGTGCGTGATGTACAGGTCGAAGACAATACTGTGTGGCATACGGTCGCTGCGGCAATCGATGATGATATGGTTGACGGCGCGATCGATTTTGTGCTTCGCTTCGACCATATGCAGCAACACTGCGGTCAGCACCTGCTCTCGGCCGCCTTCGAGCGGCTCGCCGGGCTGAAGACGATCGGCTTTCATCTTGGCCACGATCGGGTGACGATCGACCTCGACACGCCACAACTCACGATGGCGCAAACCAATGCAGCCCAGGCCGAGGTACAGCGTGTCATCCGTACGGCGCTGCCGATCCACGCACGCTTTGTGCGCCCCGCGGAACTGGCGACGATCGCGCTGCGCAAGCCACCAGCCATCATTGGCCAGGTTCGTGTCGTCTCGGTGCCGGGGTTCGACGATTCGGCGTGTGGTGGCACACACCCGCGCAACACCGCAGAAGTCGAGCTCGTGGTAATTATGCGCTGGGAACGGCGCGGCACGACCACGCGCGTCGAGTTTGTCTGTGGTGAACGCGCCCAACGTCTGCTGCGTCAACGCGTTGATACGGTCGCGCAGTTGGCTACCCAGCTCTCGGTAGCGCCAGATGACCTGAACGCGGCGCTCGCACGCCTGCGTGATGAAGGCGCAAGCCTGCGCCAGAACCTCGCCGATGCCTACACGCGGCTGGTGGTGGCGCGCGCACGCGAACTCGCGACGACGAGCGTTGTGCAGCACCTGCTCGATGAAGATCTCGGCGCAGACGGGCCGCGCCAGCTCGCACAGGCCCTGGCCGCGCAGGGAAGTACGGCGATCATCGGTGTGCCCGGCGAGCGACCGCAGATCATCGTCGCACGCGCTGCCGACCAGACATTCGATTGTGGCGCGTTGCTGCGCACGGTGCTGGCGCGGCACGGTGGGCGTGGCGGTGGGCGGCCCGAGCAGGCGCAGGGTGGTGTTCCCGATACGGCAGCACTGTCAGCCGCAATGGCAGAGCTCGCGGCGGCGGTGGAGCAACGGTGAGCTAAGCAATACCCATTGTAAACAACATACAGCGTTCTCAAGCAACGAGTGTCTGCGGTTGCAGATGCCCCAAAACCCGAACAAGCCGCGACGCATCCAGTACACGCAGCTGATGGCCGAGTGCAACCGAGTCTTCGAGCAAACCGCCATCGTTTGCACGAATGAGCAGGTAGGTAGATCTGCACGGCGCAGATTGGTTGTGCAAGGAATAGCTAAGACAGTACGGGTATATGGATTGATAACATCATTTTGAAATATGATGACTGGTCGCGTCCCGGCTTGCTCAGAACCACGAATAGGATTCAGATCGGCAAACCAGATATCACCGCGTACCAGCTTCATACCAGATCCTCACGCTGCAGCACGGCGTGATAATCATTCAGATCGTGCTCTGCAAAAGCACGATCTTCCTCGGCAAACTCTGCATATCGTGCAGCAATAGCATCTGTTATCTGATACGGATAATGACGCGCACGAAACTTAAGAAACTCGACGTACTGCACTACATTCTGTAAGTCAGCGTCGTTCAAACTATCAAGAGCCTGCGTTACTTGCGTTTTCAGTATTGAAATCGACATACTTCAGCCCCCTCACGATTGCTAGCGTTACAGACGTACATTTATATTGTAGCATATCTTGCATTCGACGTTAACCTGGCTGTACCGCTTGCCGCACCAATTCCACGTCTGCGAAATGATCCGTGAAGTGCAATCGTGCCCCTTCACAGAAGCCAAACGGTGATCCCCAGGCGGTGTGGTCGGCATCAGGAAAGCACGCGACCAGCCCCATTTCGAGATCACCCGAATGCCCGATGCATAGCGCCGCGCTGCCAGTAGGAATCGCAGTACAAATGTCACGCCATTGTGCCGCGATCGTGTGCGCGTGCTGCCAGACTGCGCTGCGCTCGGCGAGCAACTGTGCGAGCGCCGCGAACGGCTGCGTCGCCGCCCACCAGCGGCTCCGCTCGTTTTCGGCGTAGACAGCAGGAGCGGCAGGCAGCATCACGAGTTCATAGTCGACGGCGAACCCCATCGCGATCGCCGTCTCACGCGTGCGTGGCAGCACACTGGTCACGACCTGCGCAAATGGCCCGAGCATCGCGCCGAGTGCACGCGCGTGTGCGACGCCCTGCTGTGAGAGTTGCGAGCCACCGCCCGATTTGCGCATACTGTGGCGGCGAATTTCGAGCGTTGTCATGGTTTCTCTCGTGATTTGTAGAACAATAGCGATACGGCGAATCAGGTCCCTGCCGTCTCCGGCCGCGCACCCAGCCGGTCGTTGTATTTCTTGAGTACATCATCGAGCGCTTCGCGCAGGATACTGGCCTCGTTGCGTTGCGGCAACGTACGCGCCAGCTGTGCCAGCCGTTCGAGCTGGGTCTGCGTGTAGTAGCTGGTCTTGGTGATCATCCGACTGTCTTTGTTTGGCAGCGCCACGCGGTTGCGTCCACTCGATTTGGCGTAGAACAACGCTTCATCCGCCTCGCGCATCAGCTCGATCTCGTTCTTGCCGTGCGCCGGAAACCCTGCCAGCCCGATCGAACACGTAATGCTGACATCACCCGCAAATCGCTGGGCCACCAGCTGCCGCCGCAGGTCTTCAAGCAGCGTGAATGCTTCGTCGATCCGGGTCTCGGGCAGTGCACCAGCGAGCTCATCACCACTGTAGCGTACCAGCAATGCACGATCGGGCATCACACTGCGCAGCAATCCTCCTAGCCCGCGCAAGATCGCATCGCCCACCACGTGTCCGTGCGTGTCGTTCACCAAAGAGAACCCGTCGAGATCGAGCAAGAACACGCTCAACGGCTCGTCGCGCTCACGCGAGACGGCCATGATTCGTTCGCGCAGTACGTGGCTAAAATAGGCTGCGCTCATCAGCCCGGTCAGTGTGTCGGTTGTTGGTAGTTCAAATGTCGCTGGATAATTCATACGATACTCCTGTTGCATCAAACATACATATGTATACTCACAATATCATGTATCATGATGTATGTATGTTGTCAAGAACGAGTTTTACCACCAGCCGATGCCGCGCCCGAGCATCCCGAGCAATACGACCATGCCAATCGTCCAGCAGGCGACGCGTGGCAGATTATCGCGCACCAGGCCATCGATCAGCGCAGCAGACTTGCCGTCGCGGCTGGCTGGGTGCGCTGCGCGACCCACAGATCGGGCGTGCGCTGGCGCTGATCCACGCCGAGCCCGCGCACGGCTGGTCGGTGGCATCGCTGGCGGCGGCGGTCACATTGTCGCGCTCGGCGTTTGCCGCACGGTTCAGCGCGCTGGTGGGGCAACCACCGCTGACCTACCTGACGCACTGACGCATGACACTGGCAGCCGCGATGCTACGCGCAAATCGCGAATCGGTGGCGACGGTGGCCGCGCGTGTGGGCTACGCATCCGAAGTGGCGTTCCGGCGGGCATTCGCACGCGAGGTGGGCACAACGCCGGGTATGGTGCAGCGCGCAGTTGGCCGCGCGTAGCAACGAACGGCGCAGATGGGCACGATAGGCAAGACGTTCTGACCTCACCCCCGGCCCTGCTCCGTATCGGAGCGAGGCAGCGCAGCTTGCAGTTTTGTGCTTGGCGCTAGGCGCGCAGCGCTGCCAGCAGCCGGTCGCGTTCGTTGAGCTTGTATGCACGCGTCGCGGGGTCGTCGTAGTCGTACGAGACCGTGAAGAAATGGCGAACGAGCGCGCGACTGATGCGATGATAGAGCCCGTGGGTACGCATCACGCGCGTAAGCAGTGCAAACGTATCGAGGTACTCGTCGCGCTCGGCCCAGAGATAGTTTGCGGCCGAGAGCCCGATCGCTTCCACAATCGTGCGAAATAGTGCGGTATTGGCAACCAGCGCACAGCAGGGGTGCAGCCGCGCGTCCTGGATGTTCGGGTTCGCGCGCAGGATCTCTGCCGGTACCGGCACCAGTCCATCCCACGACTGGCGCGCACCAATGCCAAAGGTGGTAGGATCGGCATCGAGTTCGGCGAGCATAATCTGGATCGTCTCGGGCTGCACAAAAACCACATCAGTGTCGAGAAACAGATAGTGACTACAATCAGGGTGTTCAAGCACAAAGCGGCGCAGTATCTCGCCGTGCGAATTGTTGCGTGTGCCAAGTGGGAAACCACTTGGCACCCATGCAAACCCGGGCGTGGCAGCGAAGGCCCGCAGAGCGCTGGTATCATCGGTCGAATCGTTATCGTACACCACGATTTTTACCGGGCGCAGCGCCGTGTGCTGGGCAAACAGCGAGCGCAACGCTAGTTCGGTAAACAGCGAGGTATTGTGATTGACGACCACCGCAGCAATGGTTGGTGTAGGCATGCCAGGCCTCTGAGTGAGTAGTTGAACCATCCAGATTGGGCCAGATCCGCTCGCTGCGTTCCCCTCGCCCACATGCCACGGGTGAGGGCTGCCGTTCCGCTAGATCTTTGTGCCCTTCGTGCCTTTGTGGTGTAAACGGCTAAGCTCCCGGACGCACCGAACCACTGACGCGTGCGCGAAACCGGGTGCCGCCGCCGCCGGCATCAAGACCCAGATCCTCGATGCCACCAATAGTACTCAAGCCCTGATTACGATTGATGACGGTTCCGGCACCATACTGGCTTTTGGCGCGCACTTCGTATTCAGCAAACAGTGCATCGCGGATCTGCTGTTCGGTCGAACCCGTTGCGAGCACCACCTCGATATCGACAGCAAAAGGTACAAGCGCAGTCGCGCCCGCCGTGGGCACAGTGGTGGCGAATACCTGCGGCAACTGTACGCCTGCGGGCAGGATGCTACTGACCGCATCTGGAAAGGCGAGCAGCAGTGTGGCAGCCAGCAACACGATCCCGAGCAACGAGCCGATAAGGTTGCCCCACGGAATGCGGATCGGCGCGCGTGCCGGTCGCTTTGGCTTCGCGGCCGGTTGCGGCGGCGATTGCGGCGGTAGCGACGGCGCTGCTAGAACCGGCGCTGCTTGCTGCATCGGAATAACCGGCGCAGCAACCGATGCCGCAGCGGCGACCGGGCGCTGTGGCTGCACCCGCACCTGCGCTGGTTTTGGCGGGATGAGCGCGGCCCGAAATTCATCGACATTCGCAAAGCGCTTCTCGGGATCCATCTGCAGCGCGCGTGTGATCGCCTCCGAGACGCGCCGCGAGACGCTTGGCTTCAGCCCGTAGACCGCAGGAAACGAAAACGGCTGCTCATCGCGCGGGTCACGGCCGGTCAGCGCGTGGTGCAGCGTCGCGCCGAGCGCAAAGATATCCGAGGCGGGTGTGGCCAGACCCTGATATTGCTCGGGCGGCGCATAGCCGGGCGTACCGATCTGCGTGCCGCTCTGGCGCTTCGGGTCGAATGCCTTGGCGATGCCAAAGTCGATCAGCTTGACGCCACCGTCGGGTTCGATCATCACGTTCGACGGTTTCATATCGCGGAAGATAATCGGCGGCGTCCGGCCATGCAGATACCCCAGCACATCACAAATCTGATCGGCCCAGACCAGCACCTGCGCCTCATCGATGCTGCGCGAGCGCCGGATGCGATCCTCCAGGTCTTCGCCGCGTACAAAATCCATCACCAGATAGTGAAAACCTTCGTCCTGGTACGCAGTGTAGACGCGTGGGATACGCGGGTGCGACAATGTCTCGAGGATGCGCGACTCAGCAGCAAACCGATCGACCGCTTCGAGCCGTTCACGTGGATCGGCAAACCGATCAAGCATCTGCTTGACCGCATACGTCTTGCCCGCGTCATCGATCGCTTCGAATACGGCACCCTGACCGCCCTCTTTGATCACACGCGTAATAAAATAGCGCGGCCCATCATTATTGAGCACGACATCATGACCGCAGTGCTGGCAATAGCGCGCGCGGCGGACATTGGCTTTATGACATTTCGGGCAGAGGACCTCGGTAGGTTCGGTCATCCGCATCTCGGCTTCAGCAGGCAAAAGGGTGGTCTTCACGACCAGTCTCCTCCAAGGGTAGCACGCGCCTCGTGTTCCGGCAAGCGTCAAGTACCGTATGCTCACACACGCAAGATACGCCGTGAGGCATAGCAGGGTTGCAGCGCCTCATCCTACCCAGTTTGCCGCGAGTTTTGCGATACTGCAGCCGCAGCTCTGTGCAAAGCTGGTAAGCAATTCGTCGGTCGTGCCGGTGCCAAAACGATTAGCACGGTAATAGCTGCGCAGCCCTTCGTAAAACGCCGCATCGCCCACCTGCTCGCGTACCGCCTGCAAAAACAGTGCACCTTTGGCATAGGCGACGGTATAATAGCTGCGCCCCAGACCCAGGACGCTGCGGCGCAATGGCCGATCGGCGGCGGTACCCTGGATCCGCCGGTAGTCGGCGCGGAACTGCGCCAACTCACGCGCCGCCGCCTCAGGCTGGCCGATCCCTTCAAAATAGACCACCTGCATATAGGTCGTCGGCCCTTCGTCCAGCCACGGCTCGCGCTGCGTATCGTTGCCTACCAGCCCGTACCACCACTGATGACCAACCTCGTGCGCAACAGTACGTGTTAATTCGCCGTTCTTGCCGGTGTACAGACCGGCATCGATCATAATCAAACCGGGGTACTCGACACCATAAAATTTGCGCGCACCGATCTCGACTACATCGAGCTCAGTAAACGGGTACTGACCAAATTGGGTATTAAACACGCGCAGCGCATCGGCAGCAACTTGCAGCGCAAGCTGGCCACCAGCGGCGTGTTCGGCGCGAAAATACGAGGTGATCCGCGTGCCGCCAACCTCGACGCTCGCCGACTGATGGCGGCTGGCCACGATCGCAAATTCGCGCTGCGGGCCGCTCACAAAACGGGTAATCTGGCGACCATCCGCGCTACGGGTCTCGACCTGTGTCCCCGTGGTGGCCAGCGCCCAGTCGGCGGGTGCATCGAGCGTCACATCGTACAGCGCGGTTGCACTCGTCACAAAATCGCCCTTCGGGCTCGGCGCAGTGCTGAGCCAGGTGCCATCGCGCAGCGGTGCCAGGATCGGGTAGGCAGTGGCGAGGTTGATCTGCATCGGCTCGCGGTTGAACGCACCATACGCGCGCCGTGCCGCATCGACCGGCACCCGCGTGGTGAAGCGCATCGTCACGTCTGCCGTGGCTCCCAGCGCGAGCGGCGCGGGCAACGCGACCCGCAGTGCATAGCGGCGCTGCTCGTATATCAGCGCGGCATCGCGGCCATCGACCTGCACCGCCGTGACCTCAGTTCGGCCGCCGATATCGGGCAAATTAGGGTAGAGCGCGAGATAGATATGGTCGAGCCCATCGCGGATCTGATTGACAAACGCGAGCTCCTGCGTACCCGTGAGCGTGTTGGCCGCCAGATCGAGCTGCGCGACGATCGTGTAGCGATCCAGATCGGCCGGCACATCGGCACGTTGATCGGGCAACAGTGCTGCACCCTGATCGGCGAGCGCAGCAGGCTGCGCGAGCACACCGGCGAGCAGCCATGAGAGAAAGAAAAGACGCACGTGTACCTCCAGCTTTCAGCACCCGCCAGTATAGCACCCGTGCTATACTCGCGGCCATGATCACACCCGATGAATTGCGCCCAATCGCTCTGTTTGCCGGGCTCGACGTGAGTACGCTGGCCGAGATCGCGCGCGCGATGCAAATCTGCGAATACCGCGCGGGCGATTACCTGGCCTACGAAGGCGAGCATCCGCCCGGCATCCTGTACGTCGCCCGTGGCCGTGTGCGGCTCTCGCGCAGTGCCGCCGATGGCCGCGAGCAGGTGCTGGCGATGATCGGCACGGGTGAGAGCCTGCACGCGGTCGCCGTGTTTGATCAACGCCCATCGCCCACCAGCGCGCGCGCCATGAGCCCGGTGCGCTGCCTGCTGCTCCCGCGTGACCAGTTGCTGCATCTGTTGCGCCACCACCCCGATCTGGCAATTGCCGCGCTGCGCGATCTGGCTGGCCAGTTGCGCGATCTGGTGGTGCTCGTCGATGATCTGGCGTTTCGCAGCGTGCGCGCGCGGCTGGCACGCCAGCTGCTCCATGAAGCCGCCGAAGGCCCGGCTGAGATGACGCAGCAGGAGCTCGCCGAGCGCGCGGGCACCGTACGCGAGATCGCCGGGCGTGCGCTGCGCCAGCTGGCTGCCGAGGGCATCGTGCGGCTGGCACGCGGGCGCGTAAGCGTGCTCGACCCGGCGCGGCTCGCCGCCCTGATCGAGGAATAGTCGCGAATGTGACTAAAGTAGCAGATCACACCAGCGCGGCGTGCTACGATAGGGGCATGGTAGTTTGCTTTCGGAGCAATACATATTTCTGAAGGAGCCACACATGGCGTACGTTATCACCGAAGCCTGTATCAGCACCAAAGACGCATCGTGCGTGGCTGTGTGCCCGGTCGACTGCATCTACGAGGGCGAAGACCAGTACTACATCAACCCGGATGAGTGCATCGATTGTGGTGCCTGCGAGCCCGAGTGTCCGGTCGAGGCGATCTTCGCCGATGACTCGGTGCCCGAGCACATGCAGTCGTTTACTGCCAAAAACCGCAATTTCTTCAACGCGTAATGTGGCACGCGATCCCGTAGGGCCGAAGCAATTGG
>JAYUYF010000100.1:0-12399 GCA_043752605.1 Roseiflexaceae bacterium | reverse complement strand
CGGGAACGCCGGGCAGCCCGCGATCGTGGGCCCGGCCGTAGTGCCGCTACTGAGCAAGGGCAGATGCACCGGGCGGCGTGGTGCAGCGTTGGCAGTGCTGGCGGCAAAACCGAGCAACAGCAGCAAAAGCATCGCGAGATTCGTTTTACGCATGCGAGACCTCCTGTATGAGCGGCAAGATGCGGTCATTCATTCCCTGCCGGTCAAATGGATCGAAACGCGCAGTTCTTGCGTAGATCGGAGTGAGAAGCTGAGGAATGGGCCTGCGCGCCCACACACCACCCGGTCACGATGCGGTGACCGGGTGGTGTGCATGCAGCGGGTTACTTGACGAGGTTTTTGATCGCGTTGGCGGCATCATCGGCCGCGCGCTTTGCCGCCTTTGCGGCGTCCTCAGCGGCACGCTTCGCGTCTGTCGCGGTATCATCGGCCGCGCGGCCCACGCCACGCGCAGCATCGTCGGCACCGTCGAGCGCGTCATCGGCGATATCGCCGGCTGCGTGGCGTGCGTCGCGCACGGTGTCACCTGCCTGATCCACGGCGTTTTCGATGCGGTCACCGGTGCGCTCCACCGCGTGATCGACGTGATCACCGGCGTGCGTGACGGCATCTTGTGCGACGCGCGCGTGCCCGACCTGGTCAGCAATATCGGCGCGGATACCGTTGGCCATCACCGAGCCACCGAGCCCACCGAGCGCGGTGCGAAACGCGCTGGCACCGCTGGGTTCGGTGATCGCGACGATCGCCGAGGTGCCGGGCGTCAGCTTCGACGCAATCTCGTTGAGTTGCGCATCGGGGATGCCGGTATCGATAAACTTGCCGGCCAAGCTGCCAATGATCGCACCAGTAGCCGCACCGATCAGCGCGCCGATCGGGCCACCGAGCAGACCAACCAGCGCGCCGGTCGTCGTGCCGCCGAGCGCCACCGCGCCGAGACCGAGGTCGTTCTTTTCAAAAATATCGAGTTTGCCGTCGGCACGATGCACCGCCACCGCAAACTCCTTGACGCCATCGAGCACGCCGGGATTACCACCAACCATCTCGACCAACTTCTTGCGCGCACTGTCGACATCGCCAAACGATGTGACAATCAGCTCGTTGCTCTGATCGCTCATGATCGCTACTCCTTCTTCCTGCTACGTAGACCGCGAGCTGCGCACCGCGCTCGCTGGCCTTTTTAGTATAGGGTGCGTCGTAGGGCGCGTCAACCGACGCTATCCCTGGGCGAAGACTTTTTCGGGCGCAACCTTGTACTGCACGCGCGGTTCATCCGGCGGGCCAAAGCTATAGACCGGGTTGCCGGTATAGCGCAGCGAGAGCCGATCGATCCCGGTGCGCCCGGCCGCGCCTTCGAGGATCTCGACGATCGGGCCACGAATCTGCATATAACGATACGGGTTCTCTGGATCGAGCACCATACCGGCGATGTACGGATTTTCACGCATCGCCTTATCCTTGAGACGCCCGGCTGCCGTGTTGAAATAGATATATCCATCTTCTTCGTAAAACCAGACTGGCGTCACCTGTGGCGTGCCGTTTGGCAGCGTGGTAGCGAGCGCCAGCATCAACGGGCGGTCGATCAGATCGCGGTAGGCTTCGGGGATTGTGGTGGTCATGGGTTGCTCCTTTTCTCCCCCACCCCAACCCCTCCCCCACATGTGGGGAGGGGCGTCACAACGAAATGGTGGGGACATTCGATTTATGCGGCGGCGGTTAATTGCGGGATCAGCTGCTCGCCAAAGACCTTGATAAACTGCTCCTGATTGCGGCCAACGTTGTGTACGTGGATCTCATCGAAGCCAAGATCGACAAACTGCTTGATATACTGATAGTGCTCATCGAGATCGGCGCTGATCAGCATACGATTCTTGAAATTCTCCGGGCGTACCAGCTTGGCGATCTCGGCAAAATCCTCCGGGTTCTTGATATCCTGCTTGGGGAAGGGCATGCCGCCGTTTGGCCACTCGGTGAGCGCTGATTGCAGCGCCTCCTCGTAGGTCTCGGCCCACGACATGTGCAACTGGAGCAGCTTGGGCATGCTGGCCGGATCTTTGCCCGCCTTGCGCGCACCATCGTTGAATTTGCCAAGCAGCATCTTGAGCTTGTCGGTGCTGGCGCCCGGCGTGATGATTCCATCACAGTTGGCACCCGTCCAACCGGCCGTCACCGGGCCTGCGGTGGCCACGTAGATCGGGCACGGCGTGGGCGGCAGCGTCCACAGGCGTACGCGCTCCATCGTAAAATACTTGCCAGTATCGTGGCGGGCCACCTCACCCGTAAACAGCTTTTTGATGATGTCAATCGCCTCTTGCATCATCGCAAGCCGCACGTGCGCTTCAGGCCAGACACCGCCGACGACGTGTTCGTTGAGCGCTTCGCCGCTGCCGAGCCCGAGCCAGAAGCGGCCGGGCGTCATCGCGGCCTGGGTGGCAGCAGCCTGCGCGATCACCGCCGGGTGGTAACGAAACGACGGGCAGCTCACGCCCGGCCCAAAGCTCATCGTTTTGCAGTGGGCACCCAGCGCCGCCATCCAGCTCCACACAAACGCGTTGTGGCCCTGCGCGGGCACCCAAGGCTGGAAATGGTCGGCCGCCATCACACCTTTAAAACCGTGCGCCTCAGCTGCTGCGCTGTAGCACAGCAGGTCGTTCGGGTGAAACTGCTCGAGCGCAGCCGCGTAGCCAATGATCGTCATATCCTGCTCCTCCTACACATATGCTCCGACACAGACAAATTCGGTCGTCTCTTCGAGCGATTGCAGATAATCTGCCGATGCCAACCCCACACCAGGTTGGGCGAGCAGATCGAGATCTTCGATGCGGTCGATATCCTGCGCCAGACCGGGCGCACGCACCAGTGCTACCGGCAGCCCGGCGGCCGCGGCCGCAAGCCGATGGCGCGCGGCGCTCTGGCCCTCAAACTGATACGGGATCACAAGCGGTGGCCGCATCACGATCGCGGCCGTGCCACCATCGTGCGCGGCCACCAGCGCCACGCCGCGCGCATCACCTGCCGTGTGGATCAGCCGCCGCAGCTCGCCAGCCGTGGCCAGTGGCACATCGGCGGGCAGCGCCAGCACGCTACGCGCACCCTGCACCAGGGCCGCACGTGCGCCGAGCGTCAGCGCACCGTTGATATCGGCGGCGGTATCCTCGACGACCAGCGCACCCAGGCGGCGCGCCAGCGCGGCGGCATCGGCGTCGCGCGTCACCACCAGCGTCTGCGCGATATCTGGCACCTGACGCAGCGTCGCCAGCACATCTTCGAGCATCGCCAGCACCAGCGCGCGCCGTTGGCGTGGTGTCAGATACGGCGCAAGCCGGGTCTTTGCCCCTGCCAGCAACTTGACCGGCACAATCGCAACCAGCATAGCTACCTCAGCGCCAGTTCCAGCGTCGTCGCTGCCAGCAACCGCTTCGACTCGGCATCACGCATGATCGTATCGGTAATGATAACGTCGATCCCCAGCGCGCGGATGTCATCTGCCAGCGCCGCATCGGCGTGGTCGATCACCAGCGCGTCGATCAGCCCATGATAGCAGTGCGCCACACCCAGCGCGCTCACCGCGTAGCCCGCCGCGTGCAGCATCGGCGCGGCAGGCCCCTTGATCGCCGCGCCACCCACGATCGGGCTCACCGCCACCACGCGCGCCGGGCTCGCCACGATCGCCGCGCGCATGCCGGGTACCGCCAGAATAGTGCCGACACTGACGATCGGATTGCTCGGCGCGATCAGGATCGCCTGTGATGTTGCCAGCGCATCACGCACCTGCACCGTCGGCTGTGCGTGCTCGATACCGTGAAAGCGCACGCCCAGCACCGCATCGGCGGCGCGCCGCCGCACCAGAAATTCCTGAAAGTGCATTTCACCCGCCGGCGTGATGATCTGCGTCGCGACCGTCGCATCCGTCATGGGCAGGATCTGCACCGCGACGCCCAGCGCGCGCGCCACTTCGCCCGCTACCTCGGTCGGCGTCGCGCCCTGGCGCAGGCGTTCACTGCGCCGAATATGTACCGCCAGATCCTGATCACCCAGCAAAAACCAGGTGTCGGCCCCCAGCCGCTTGAGCATCCCCAGCACCGCCGTGGTATCGCCCTGCACGCCCCAGCCCTGGGCGGGCTCGATGATCCCGGCCAGGGTATAGGTCACGATATCGACATCGGGGGTAATATGCAGCCCGTGCAGCACGATATCATCGCCAGTATTGACGATCGCCGCGATCTGCGCCGGTTCGACGACCTGCACCACACCTTCGAGAAACCGCGCCGCACCCACGCCGCCAGCCAGTACCGTTATCATCGTTGTTCCCCACAGGCAGGTCACGACCTGCCCCTAAGCTGTCGATCGTCAAAATCGCGTCACACATACCGGCGGATCGGGCAGGGTGAACAGCCGATCCACTGCGGCAATCGCCTGCTCGTCGTCGATCTCGGCTTTGCCATATGCGTGCAGGCGGCGCAATGAGACCACACCCAGCGCCAGCGAGCTAAACGCGGCCACATCGAGCGTGACCGTACACGCGGCAGGTGCATCAACCAGCGCGGCCTGGCTATCGGCAAAACGGACGGTGGCAGCACCCGTATGCTCGGCGAGCAGCCGATCATGCACGTTGAAGCGGACGACGTTGCCCCCAACCCAGGCTGGATGCACCTGTGTAGTAAAAAACTGTCCCAGACCGCTGATACGGTACATGAGCCCGACGCCGGTCGTGCTACTGGCGTGATAGGCGTGCGGCGCGACCCGGCCGCTACCATCGCGCGGGTCGTGCAGCAGGTGGTGGAAGCCCGCCTCCTGTGTGTGAAACAGGATCGTGCGAAACTGGTCGCGTTGCGTGCTCAGATACGCGCACAGGCTGAAGAATGCCGCGCGGTCTTCATAGAGTAGCTCGCGGATCTCGATATTCATCGTGAAGTCGCCGTCCGGCCGATGCTGGAAGACCAGATAGCCACGCAACACCCCATCGCGTAGCACACCGACGACGGTATTTTCGGGATCTTCCACCACACGTGCGATCTCGGCCGAGCGGCGCGCAAATAGCCCGTGCGTAGCGGCAAAACAGCGCTGATAACACGCGCCCAGCGCAGCGGCATCGCCAGCGCCGAGCAACACCAGCCCGCCGCGATCGCCGTGATCGGGGAACTGCTGCGGCGCGAGCCGATACGAATGCAGCGGTGTACCGTGGCCATAGCCCAGCGCACCATAGAAATCTGGCCGAAACGGGTACAGGGCGGTGACCGGGCTGCCGTGCGCGCGGTAGTGGCGGCAAAAGTGCGCGATCAGCTCGCGTGCAACACCCTGGCGCTTGTGCAGTTGCCCGACCGACACCATCCCCACGCCACCAATTGGCCGTAGCTGCCCGGCGATGTTCATGGTGTAATCGAGCACGCGCATACCGCCCAGCAGCACGCCACCGCGAAACAGCCCGACCAGCTGCGAGAATTCGCGAAATGGATGTTTGTGCAACCGGTTCTCGACAAACGCATCAAACTGTGCGGGCGTACGCAGATCCATACCGGGAAACGCCTGCGCGGCGATCCGGGCGAAGGCCATGTAGTCGTCTTCGTGCAGGATGCGGATCTCTTCGGTCATTGTTGTTTCTTGTCTCTCTGCCAAAGTGACCGGGTGACCGGGTGACCGGTGATATTACGGCCTTCACCTTGTCACCGTCTCACCCGGTCACCGTCTCACCGTCTCACACAATCATTCCACCTCGATCATAAGCTCGGCGAGCGGGCGGCGCGGGCGGCGCGCCGGATCCTGCGCGGCGTAGCCGACCGGGATCAGTGCGTGCGGGATGAGTGATTCATCGAGCCCGAGCGCGGCCACCACCGTCTCCGGGCAAAACAGCGGCGCGCACATCCAACCCGCATCGAGCCCGCGCGCATAGGCGGCGAGCAACAGGTTTTGTACCGCACAGCCGAGGCTCTGCGTCGCCATCGTCAGTTCGGCCTGCTGGCGCAGCGGATCGGGGTAGCGATCGAGATCACCACCAAACAGACACGGCACGATCACCACCGGCGCACTCGTGATCCGCAGGCGCGAGATCCGCACCCGTTCGTCGACCACATCGGCATCCTGGCCATCGAGCGCGAGTTGCCGCCGCCACTCGTCGGCCATCGCCGCCGCCAGCCGCTGCTTTGGCGCAGCCGTGCTCAGCACCGCAAAGCGCCACGGCTGCGTGCCGTGTGGCGAAGGTGCCCAGCACGCGGCCTCGATCAGCGCCAGCAGATCCGCGCGCGCGACCGGGCGCTCGGTAAAGCGCCGCACGCTGCGCCGCCCGACGATGATCTGGTCGAACGTCAAATCCGCGCGCATCAACGGAACATGTCGCGTTCGGGCGCGCGGATCAGCGGCTGCGCCCCGGCGTCCGATGCCACATACGCGTAGCCACGGATCAGCGCCACCGGCACCTTGTCGACTTTGCCCATCACCAGTTCGGCGGCGGCGGCCAGTTCATCGGCCACCGCCAGCATCGAAGCGCTCATCAGATAGCCGTGCGTGTCGGGCAGCCCGGCATAATCGGTGATCGGGGCGATACCCGCCGCGCCGATCGCCACATTCACCTGGCCCTCGCGCCACGCGCGGCCAAAGGTATCCGACATGATCACCGCCACATCGACACCCACCGCATCGCGGATAGCGGCGCGAATCTGCACACAGGAGCGATCGGGATCGACGGGAAGAAGGGTGAGCATGTGCCCGCCACCAACGTTCGATTCGTCGACACCACTGTTGGCGCAGATCAGGCCGTGATGCGTCTCGGTGATCAGCACGCCGCGATCCATCCGCACCACGCGGCGCGCCTCGCGTAACACCACCTCGTAGTGATGGGCGTCTTTTTTGCCCTGCGCCGCAGCCATATGCGCCATATGTGATGGCTCGACCGTGCGTGGATCGACCATGCGCCCCTCGGCCTTCGAGACGATTTTTTGCGTCACCACCAGGATATCCTGGTCGCGCAGCGACAGATCAGCGGCGGCCAGCGCGGCCAGGATCAGGGCTGCGACATCGTCGCCCGGTTGCACCTCGGGGATACCGGGCACGGGAAAAACGGCAATTGGTGTTGGCATGCTGGCTCCTGGAATTCGACCCGTGTATTGTACCACTGCGTCGCGTGGTGCGCCTTATACCCCACACCCTTCGGTCAGTACTCGCTTGCTGGCGATGCCTGCCACACGATACACTTCCATACTTGCGCCTTCGTAGTACGACGATTCGAGCACCATTTCGAGCGTGCCATCGCCGTTCAGATCGTACAGGCCAAGCAAATCGAACTGGTAGGGTGCGCCAAATTCAATCGGCTGCAACACCACATCGCTAACGATCACGCTCGCGACCGGCGCACCGGCGGGCAGCACGGCGATAAGCGAATAGTCGCCCGCCGCCGCGCTCGGTGCCGGGCCATCGCCGCCCGCATCGCGATAGGTCGCGGCGATGATCGTCTCCTCACTGCCGTCGCCATCGAGGTCAGCGCGTAGTGCACGGGTCACGTTGATCGTCGGCGTCGCGAGCCCAAGCGCCTGGAGCGTCAGCATAAGCGGTGCCACCAGAGCGGTTTCCGCCGCATCCACTGCGGTCACCGGGCGTGGCTGGGTGCTCCAGTCGGCGGCGATCGCGACGCGTGCGGTCACGTTGGCGGGCAATTCGATCACGACATTGCGCAGCCACTCGCACGGAACCTCGCCCTCGAGCAACGCTGCTGCACCTGCCACCGCGATCTCCACCGGGCGATTGCTCGCCCCATCGGTCTGTACCGCGTCGAGCAACCGATACTGTTGCGCAGCGACGATCGGCGCGACGTTGACCGCATCGTACCAAACACCGTTGTTGCTCGCGCCGATCAGCATGCCGTAAAGCGGATCGACGATCGGGTGCAAATCGTAGATCGGCGCATCCGCACGCCCAAGCTCCCGCCAGGTATTTTCACCCACCACACCATCGTCGTTGATGATACTCAGAGTCTGAAATGCACGCACCGCCGCAGCCGTGTTCGCGCCATACACCCCGTCGGTTCTACCAACCTGCGTGTAGCCCAGGTCGAGCAGGCGCTGCTGCACCAGACGCACATCCTCGCCCCGCAGCGCCGGGCTTTGCAGCGCCAGTATCCGCGCCAGCGGCGGCAGCACGACGGGCGCGACGGTGGGCAGCACACGTGGTGTGAGGACACGACCAGGCGTCGCGGCAGGAGCGCTGGTTGTCGGCACCGCCGTCGCGGCAGGAGCACTGGTTGTCGGTGCCGCCGTCGCGGCCACCGCCGTCGTCGCAGCTGCAGTCGGCGCAGCAGGCGCGGGCGTAGCGGCGGGTGCAACTACAGTCGCGGCGGGAACAGGAGTCAAGACGGCGGGCGCGGGCGTGGTGCAGGCACCCAGGATTAGGGCAACCGCAAGCAGGAGCATCGAGCGAGCGCGAAACATAGCACCTCCAGGTAGCAGCGTACGATGCATAGCATAGCAGATCTCGTGCGGATTGAAAATGGAGAATGCAGCGCACAACAATGCTGCGACGATCCACACTACAAGTGTAAGACTTTCTATCGAAGACTCCCTTTGACCATGTTGGATATAGTAATTCTATTTTGTATATGTATCTTGCACATGTAAGATAGCATTCGTTTTCAACGCTTAATTCTCAATCCTTAACTCTTAATGTGTTATCAAAACAATGAAGGGAAACAATCATGACGCAGGAAAATGCCAAACCGACCCGTCACAAGCCCGTTCAGTTCACTATCGGCTACGATGGCAAGCCTGAGCAGACAATCAACGCCGTATTACACGCATTTGATGCAAAAGGGCGCTTGCTCGCCAGCGCACCGCTGCGCGATGGTATGGCACAGCTCGATCTCTCACCCGAGCAACTGCAACGCGCGCGGCTGTTTGTCGCACCCGAGTTGCCGCAGCGTAGCAACCAGCCGGTGACGCGCCAAAGCATGACGCGGCTACATGCCTACGAGCCGACCTGGCGCTTCGAGCGTGGTCGCGAGCAGTACGAACTGTTGCCGATCCCCAGCGTGCTGTGGCCGTGGTGGCACTGGTGTTCGTGCCGCGTGCGCGGGCGCGTGATCAAGGTCGAGACGCTCGGCGGCGTGACCTACGAGAAACCGGTGTGCAACGCGCGCGTCCGGATCTGCGAGGTCGATCGGCTGCCGTGGATCATCGCGAAGCTGCCCGACGACATCATCTACCGGTTGCGCGATGAGCTCGTGCGCGCGATCGAGAACCCGATTCCCGTCCCGCCCGTGCCGCCGGTCGTGTTCGAACCAGGTTTCGGCGACACAGTGCCGGTATTTGCGCGCGCCGCCGCTGTCTTTGGCGCACCCGGAAGCACGGTCGCGCTCAATCCGCAGCCGCTGCCACCGCGCGCCATGATGCTGCAGTTCGAAAGCCGCGCGGCGCTGATGTCGGGGTCGACCGCAATTGTGCGCGAGGCGCTGATCAACCAGGTCGAGCTGATCAAAAGCTACTGGTGCCACTGGCATTGGCTGCGGCCCTGGTTCCACTATGTCTGCGACGATCTGACGGTCGTGCAGACCGACGACAACGGCCACTTCGATACGACGATCTGGTACCCCTGCTCTGGCGATAAGCCCGATCTGTACTTCCGCGTCGATGTTGCGATCGGCGAGGTCTGGACCAACGTCTACGCGCCCACAGTACGCTGCCACACCTACTGGAACTACAGCTGCGGCAGCGAGGTGACGATCCGCGTGACCGACCCACGCGTGCATGGCTGTGGCGAGCGCCCTGAACTCGTGGGAAAGAAGCTCGTGGTGAAGACGATCGGCCGCCAGGTGAGCATGGGCGAGATCTACCGCGCATCGGTTGTACCGAGCGATCACGCCAAACAGGGCCAGGTCAAAGAGGGCTGGATCGATCCGACCAAACCCTCGCCGTTTGGTGCGACGATCGAACCGCGTGTCGACTTTGGCGATGGCCTGACGGGCGCGGGTATCACCCATTACCGCTGGTCACAACGGTCGTTGGGGAGCGTAAGTGAGGCCGACTGGGCCGTGATCGACACGCCCGTCGCGCGTCATTACCGTGAGGCCACGCCGCCGCTGAGCCCGACGATCTACAAATCGCTGCAGATCGGCCCGGATACCAGCGTGCCGGGGTATTATACCCAGATCGATCCGGCGCTACCGGCGGGTGGTGAGGACTGGGAGATCCTCGACGAAGGCTACGATCTGGCGAGCGCCTACTGCAATACCGATGGGCTCACAGCGGGCAAATACGAGCTGAAGCTCGAGTTGTTCCGCAAGGTCGGCGTGGTGATGAGCCGCGTGGATCTGACGGCCGAGGGTGTCGAGCTGTACGAGATCACCGATCCTGCGCCACTCGTTGCAGGCGCATACACCACCGTTGCCGCGGCAGACGACCGGCTACTGATCGACAGCGGCAGCGGCCACGCGGTTGGCTACCGGCTGGTGCTGCACATCGACAACCGACCGTGCTTTGGCGATATCCTGGATGTGACGGTCAACGGCATACCGGCCGGGCGCTGTGGCTTCCTGGAGTACAGCGCAACGACCGATGCGGCGCAGATCGCGTTCCGCGCCAGCCATCCAGCCAACTTCGCATCGTTCACCTTCCGCGTGGTGCGCGTCAGCACATCAGTAAACGAGGCTACCGCGAGCGGGCTCGTCGATGCCGCCAGCGTGCCGGACGCAGCGGGCAGCGCCGTGGCGTTTGTGCGCAGCGGCGACACCTTCAGCAAAACCGTGACGGTCGACACCTTGCTGACCAGTGGTCTGCCCGCAGGCGAGACGCCGTGTACCCGCGCGGCATTTGCCGAGGCGCTGCACGTCTACGCGCTCGCGACCAACGGCTACGGGCGGCTGAGCCAGTATGATGGCCCGGGTGCAGGGTATGCCGATCTGAAGGCGTTTGCGATTACCCGGGAGTAGTTGCGGCACGACACAGCTGACAGACACGGGGGCAATGCCTCCGTGTCTGTTGTGCTTCGCCGCAGGGCGACCGAAGCTGGTACAATAAGTGCTGCAACGAGTTGTCGAAGCCAGAGACGGCGGGGTGGAGTGATGAGTGCGCAACCAAAACCCATGATCAGCGAACACGAATACTTGCGCTTTGAGCGGGCGAGCGTGACCAGGCACGAATACTATGCCGGCCAGATCTACGCGATGACGGGCGCAAAAGAGCCGCACAACCTGACGGCTGGTAATGTCCATGCGGCGCTGCACAGCCAGCTACGGCACAAAGATTGCCGGGTATATCAGAGCGATATGCGTGTCAAAGTGCTCACAACCGGCCTGAACACCTACCCCGATGTCGTTGTAATCTGTGGCCAGCCGCGCTTCACGGATGATGTACACGATAGCATCACCAATCCGATCGTGCTGATCGAGATTCTCTCACCATCGACCGAGCGCTATGATCGCGGGATGAAAGCGCAGCATTATCGTACCATCGATACATTGCAGGAGTATTTACTCATTGCGCAGGATCGCACACATGTCGAGCAGTATCAGCGACATACGACTGGCCAGTGGCTGTTCAATGAAGCAACACAGCTCGATACCATGATTACACTCGCATCGATTGGCTGCACACTGTTGCTCGCCGATATCTACGAAAAAGTGACGCTTACACCCGAGATTTCGAGGATACCAAGCGACGAGCATGTTGAGAAAGGCACACCGTGAACCAACCAGATAGCTTGCGCTATGATTTCGAGCAGGCGATGGGCGAAAGTTTCGCCGAATCGGTTAGCCCGCCAATCCCATTCGATGAGGTCTCGGCGCACGAGTGCTGCGAGGTAATCTGGTCATTGGCTGGCCGCAACGTGACACCGACGAGCCTGGCCACGCTGACTGACGACCAGATCGCGCTGCTCAGCACGCAGTTTGGTGCATACTTCGATTCACCGGCCCCATCCGCCACGCAGATCACCACGGCGATCGCTGCCACGCTCGCGCGCTGGCCGGTCGGCTCGCTCGGCGAAGCGTGACCGCGAATACTACACGCGGTTGTCTTCCGCAGCAGGATATGCCAATGCCTGAAACAGATACTGATATGACCAGCCTGCGGGGTAGGCCAGGCCGGGTGGCTGCGGCGAGCCTTGCGTGGGAGGCGCTCCACAGTGTCCTTGCCTCGCGTGCCGCCAAAGATTGTGCCGAACGGCTCATTGGCACGCGCCGCCGCGATGGCCTGTACCGCTTTGCATTTATCATCCAGTCAATCCTCAGTACGCTCGCATTCGTTGTCTGGTATCTCCGTCAGCCCGATCAAGATCTGTACACGGTGCGCGCGCCCTGGTCGTGGATGCTGCGCGGCGTGCAACTGCTCTCGCTCGGCCTGCTCTTCACAGCCGTCGGGGTGGTGGGCTACCCACGTTTTCTTGGTCTGCGCCAGATTCGCGCGCTGTTCAGCGGTGGCACAC